>DAOWJU010000049.1 GCA_030640215.1 Desulfuromonadales bacterium | reverse complement strand
GGCAACACGCCTCTCGACATTGCTGATCTTTGTTTCCGCTATATCTCTGACCTCAACACAACTCCTTTCTGGGTCAAAACGCAGATCAAGCAGTTCGGAAATCTCCTTGAGGGTGAAGCCCAACCCTTTAGCACGGCGTACGAACTGAATCCTTCTCACCGTCTCCGGTGGGTATCGGCGAAAACCCTTGCTTGGCTTCTGTGGTTGCTCAATCAGACCTTGGCGTTCGTAGAAACGAACCGTCTCTACTCCCACGTTCGCTTTTGTGGCCAGCTTGCCAATAGTTAACCCCTTCATTGCTATCTCCCTTCAGTTATTATTATAAACTCCGTACCATTGTACGGCGGCAAACACAACTGACAAAAAAAACTCCGCAGATTTACAAAGCGGAGAGTCTCAGAAGTTGTATCAGAAGGTTTGGTAGATCAAAATTGCCTGATTTCGTTGGTGTCCTGAATGCCCTCCGACTGACACACCTCACTTCGCTTCCAGGCAAGTGTTAATGCTCTGTTTTTATCTCCTCACAATCCACGTCATCCGAACAAGAATCGTCCTGTATCAGTAAGACGAGCTCTTTGGTTGGTTCGAAGATGTTCAAAGTCTGCTTCGGAGGTGGAGTAGCGGAGGGTAAGCGACATGATTTGTCCAAGTAGTTCATGATCGCATTTCCCCCGCTGATCAGTTGAATATGCTTTTGCTGTTCAACCAGGAGAACTGGAATAGATTTTTGGCCGAGAGACATCATGAATGTCCTGTTGACACCGACATCGTAGTGTTCGTTGGTCACCAATGTTGTTAACGGAAATTTCGTAACCTTACTCACCGGATTGAAACTGACCGTGCAGGTCGTCCCCTGCTGCAGCGATTTGATCACTCTTTCACAGTGCGGGCAGGTCGACGAGAAGAACAGGGCGAGCTTCGGCTTGCTTTCCTCTCCCGGAAGGACTGCGTAAGCCCCTTTTCCAAGGTCCTTGATCCCTGCATCGCTAGATCCAGATGTCGTTGCCTTGAACTGCAGAGTCGAGAAAGCTATCACAACAGCGACAAATATGGCGGCGCTGGTCACGGCATGGTGCAGACCGTGCAGGAGATTGAGTAGGACCACCAGTGAAAAAACGATCAGGCAATAGGTACAGAAGGTTTCGACGACAACATATTGAAAAGAAACCAGCACGCCCTCAGCGGCCAAACCGGCGAGCAGAAGCATGCGGACGTAGAATTGCAAATCCTTGCTTCTTCGCCCGGCCCAGGCACACCAAAAGACCGCCTGAAAGAAGACCAGTCCGAAAAAGTTGAAAAAAACTGGTGGAATCGTGGTCTGGCTGTCGACAATCTCGCATCCTCCGCTGAAGCAGATGCCATCCAGTCCGCTCTCCAGCAGGATGATCTGAATCAGGGTGAGCAGGCTCCCGCCCAAAGCGACCGCAAGTGAAAGCTTGGTCGCCAAGGGGCGCTTCTGAAACTGTCGATACAGCTCAACCATTTTCTTGCTCTCCTCGTGCTTTTTCACTAGCAGCCTGTCGGACAATCAGGTCTGAAGCGAAAATTTGGGTGTTTGAGACCAGATTTTAGCTCATTTGAAGAGTAATAGCCGTAGCTATTGATCGAAAAGGAGCTGAGATATGGGCCAAACAAGCGAATTTGCAGCCAGATCATTGATAGTTCGACAGGCTGCTAGGCAAGTGACATATACAGCAATATACGCCTATCAACGGTAGACGTCAAAATTCAAAGTGTCTCATAAGTTGTTCCAGCAACTCATGAAAGCCAAATTATTCCGATCTGGCGGTATGTGGATGATTCTTGAAAACCCTGCCGCTGACACACTCATCTTCATAAAACTGCTTCAAGGGATATTCAATACACAGTTCATCAACACAGAACGCTATCAGAGCCAAACTAAAAAGGCGCCCCGGAATAGCGGGACGCCTTATGTTTTGCAGCAATATGTCGGGTTGAACTACTTTTTCGGAGGCCGACTGGCATAAACCAGAACCTTGCGGTCTGTATAGGCTTCAACTTCTCCGGCAAAGGTTTCGATCTGGAAGTACTCCTGAACTTTTTCTGGAGCCTCTACGAAAAACTTATTGAGTTCGGCAATCCCCTCACGTTTCAGGCCAGCACGTTTTGCCCAGGTCGGGAAATCATGGGTTTTCGGGATGATCTCTGTTTCATGCAGGATAAATCCGGCCTCCTGTACCATCTCTCGCCAGGCTTCTTCAGTAAAAGCCTGAATATGAGTCGGGTCACGCATCTTTTCCATGGTCTGATACCATTCGGCAATTTCCGGATCATCGTGCAGCACTGTGTCGACAATGGCAATCCGCCCGCCGCGGCGTAGCACGCGATGAAACTCGCTTAAGGCTCGTGCAATATCAGGAAAATGGTGAGGGGCGACGCGACAGGTCAGCAGGGTGAAGGCACCAGCCGGAAAAGGCAGGTCTTCAGCGTCCGCTTCGCGAAAGGTGATATTATCCACCCCCCCTTCTTCACTGATATGTTCCTGGGCTTTTTTTAGCATGACCATGGTCAGGTCCGAGGCAACGACACTCCGAACCAGAGGCGAGAAGCGCAGCGCGGTGTGTCCGCCGCCGCATGCAACATCAAGCATGTTGTCATCAGGCATAGGTTGCAGCAGGCGAACCATCGACTCCAGATCGTCTCCTGTAGAGAAGCCCTTGTCGTGGATGTAACCATCTGCTGCCCGACCGAACTGTTCTCTGACCTTGTTCTTAAATTCACGCGTCATTACATACTCCTCCTTAATTGACAAACGATTATAACACCAGTTCCGGAAAAAGCTTGTCAGGAAATGCGCTCTCTGGTAATAAAACTCGATTGTTTGGGAAGTTTTTAATGCATAGAAACGATCTTGGCAAGATGAATCTGAAAATTCGTCCTCCCGAATTTAATCATTCAGGCGGTTTAACTGCAGTGTCTCAAGAATTGGGAACGGCTCTTGCTAAGTAAGGCAGGAGTTATTTTTTTCACCTGACAGTCTGATGGACAACCAGCGAACTGGCTGCAAACAGGGCTTGAGTGCAGGTTTCTATCGGTCAGAAAGCTGTCCAGTGAATGCATGACAGACGGAAACCTGACCTTCTCTGGAATTGATCAATGAACGATTTTCTAAATACTCTGCTCGAACTCGTCAAGAGCCTTGGTGAAGAATTTCTCTATATTCTTCCGTACCTGGCGCTTGGTGTCTTCTTCGAAGCCGTTATCCGCACACTCAAGTGGCATGTCAAAATTCGCAAGGCTCTGACGCACTACGGGATTCTGGCTATTCCAATGGCGACCCTGCTTGGCGTAGCCAGCCCCCTTTGTGCCTGCGCAACCCTGCCATTGGTGATCTCCCTGTTGGTTGCCGGTCTGCCACTGGCTCCAGCCATGGCTCTACTGGTGACGTCACCTTTGATGAGTCCTGCCTCTTTTACCATGCTCTCAGGGATGTTGGGCTCCAGTTGGGCATTGACAGTGCTGGTCTGTGCCGTACTGCTTGGCCTGTTCGCCGGTTACATGACTCACTTTTTGCGGAAAAAAGGTTTTGCTGAAGAAGAAATTTTCCGCAAGGCGTTGCCGCAGGGTGATTTCCACGATCCGGATTATCCTGTCGAACAGTTGCGCTGTGAGTGTGGCCAGCAGCTTTCACATCGGGTCAACCGCTGTACGCACAATAAATTTTTGGTGTTTTTAGCACGCTTTTGGGAAGGCAGCCTGAAAATCAGCAAATTTGTTCTGATCGGCCTGGTGATTGAGATCGTGGCCTTAACCTTTATCCCCAACGGTTGGATAACCGGTCTGCTTGAAGGGCAGGGCATCTTGCCGATCTTTACTCTGACTTTGGCCGCTATTCCTTTACACCTGCCTCAGGTGACGGCCGCTTCCATGCTTTTCGGTTTTTATCTTCCCGATCCGGGGCAGGTGATCCCGCTGGCCAAGGGCGCTGGTGTCGCCATGCTGGTTGGCGGACCGGTTACGGCTCTCCCGGTCATGGCGGTTTTTATCTCCATGTTCAAGCCGCGTGTGCTATTCCTGTACATCTCCCTCTGTGTCGGTGGCACGATTGTGCTGGCACTGATCTTTAGAGCTTTACCAATAATAATCTAACCATGGACAGCCCCTCAGACGAGCTATTTCTCTTCCTGCTTCTCCTCAAGAAAACCAATTAAATGTCCCACGGCCTGAGACAGATCCTCTGGAACATCAGGAATTTCCTGTAAGCTGGTTGATAATCGTTTGGCTGCCAGCAATGCGCCGCGATGCTGATGAATCGTCTTTTGCTCCGGTTGATGGCTGTGCGCCATGTCACGGAACTGTTTGGCGATTGACGGGTGATTACGTTCTTCTTCAATAATGGCCTGGCGCAGTTCACTGTATTCTTCCATGCTGAATTGCTGCTCTTCATCCGCTTGACGAAGCAGGTCCACGGAACGATAGTCGGGTAGAGGACGGCCTTCTTTGCGTTGCAGAAGCCCTGGTTCTTTTCGTTCGAGAAAGCGGAAGGCCAGTAGCAACTTCTCCGCTGTTTGTCGACGGATGCGGACCTCTTTGGTGCAATAGTCCTCGAACGACGTAAAGCCCCATTCAGAAAATCTTTTGCTGTTACTAACCTTGGTCAACCATTCACCGAGTTCAACCCAGGATGATTTGAACTGCTTTGCCGTGGCAAGCACCTGGTAGCGTTCCGATTCCGGCGACAGTTGCTGCATGAGCTGTTCGATATGTTGTGAAGCCTTGGTTTTTTGCTCTGCTTCCATGCCGACCTCCTAGAGTGAGTGCGAAATGATAGCATAATTGAAAACAGCTCAGCCAAAATCATTATTAACGTGTAACTACTCAGTAAAACAAATTACTACCTCAATCCCCCCTGTTTTTACAGGGGGGAAGCGAGTACAACGAGCAGGGGGGTGCTCTTGATGATTTAAGTATATATGTGTCGAAGATTTACATTAACGGTTGGTTGCTTGTACGCTATCGTGATAATTACTTGGCATAACAGAAAAAGCATATTCAATACTCAAATCACGATTCTTTGCGCCTTGGTGTTTTTGGACGGGCTGCTTCGAAAGGTTTTATAAATGTCTGGTAAGAAACGTATCCGTTGCGTCATTGGTTCCGAAACCGTTCGCATGCTCAACTTAGGCCATCCCTGGGTGATCGCTGACCGTTACACCGCGCGCTGGCCACAAGCGGCATGCGGCAGTCTGATCGAACTGAGATCAGAGAGTGGCGAATCGATGGGGACCGCTCTTTATGATCCCACCTCTCGAATTATCGCCCGGCGTTTGTCTGCAAGGAGTATCGATTTAGATCGTAACTGGTTGGTGAGCCGCCTTGAGCAAGCCCGACAGAGCCGCAATTGGCTCGATTTTGGCGATACGACCGTTGCTCGACTGGTGAACGCGGAAGGTGATTGCCTGCCTGGTCTGACTGTTGATCGTTACGGCGATTATCTGATGGTGCAGTACTACACCACGGCCTGGGAAAGTCACTTGCCAATGATTGTGTCTGCTTTGCAGGAGGTCTACGCTCCGCAGGGAATCTATGGCAAATACCGTCCGCAGGAGACTCGCAAACTTTCTGCCGGGAAAAAGGGTCGCCCTCCTCAGAGCCGTCTGTTGGCCGGGCAGACGGCGCCGACCGGTCTGACCGTTCGTGAAAACGGGCTGCTCTATCGAGTCGACCTGATCAAAGATCTGCACACTGGGCTGTTCCACGATCAGCGCAAAAATCGACTGGAATTCCGCCGCCTGGCAGCGGGTTGCCGTGTCCTTAACCTGTTTGCTTATACCGGAGCTTTCTCGGTTGCTGCGGCTGCCGGTGGTGCCGTACAAGTGACCAGCGTTGATGCTGCTGGCCGCTACCTGGACTGGGCATGTGACAATTTCCGACTCAATGAGATCACACCAGAAGGACATGAATTTATCACTGGCGACTGTTTTGTCGAACTCGATCGGTTAGCCAAAGCGGGACGTTCTTTCGATGTCATTCTCATGGATCCGCCAAGCTTCTCAACGACTCGCAAGAGCCGTTTCTCAACCAGTGGTGGTACCGCCGACCTGGTTCAGAAAACCCTCCGACCACTCAACCCGGGCGGACTTCTGGTGACCTCATCCAATCTGCAAAAAATGTCTCTGGAGAGTTATCTGAAGGAGTTGCGCAAGGGCAGCCTGGCGGTCGGACGACATCTGCAGGTTGTTAGTGTCTCTGGCCAGGCGGATGATTTCCCCTTTACGGTCAGTTTTCCGGAAGGGAATTATCTCAAGTACGTGGTCTCAGTCGTGCAGGATAAAACCTGAGCCAAGAGACTGCTGGCTCAAGCTACGAGAGACTTTTTGATCTGCAGGTTATTCGTTTGCAGGGGGCGCTTCACCAACTTGAGCAAGGAAGATGTCGTAGTAGAGGAATTCGTAACCGCTGAGTCGCTCTTTTGCCAGAACCGGATGGCCAAGAGGAAGAATGATAAATGGACGTGATTGTTCGCCTCCCACTGACCCGTGTCCGCCGACCTGGTCATCAAAGCATGCGATGCCTTCTTCATCAAGAGCTCCAAAGATAATGAGATCTCCACAACGTGCACCCAGTCCGAAGCGGTGTAATTCTTCGAGTAGTTCATATGGGGCGCCATACGGTCTGAGAAACGCCAACTCATGTTGATGAAAACGCGGATTGTCAGTTACGCAAATCTGTCCACCTTGATGGAAAATCATCAACTCCCAGGGATTCTCCCCCCGCGCCATAACAAAGCCAATACCCTTATGTTTCTGTAAAAAGCGTAACAGCATCGGTTGTGCCTGTTCGACTTCCTGCCAGTTGAGAGGGGCTTTTGAACCGGTGATGTAGAGGTGTGCCAGGCTGCTCGAATAGGTGACGACCACGCCCTCTTCTTGATCAATTTTGAGTGTCTCCGGCACCAGAGCATGAATTTTCTTCTGCAGATGGTCTTTGGT
>DAOWJU010000247.1 GCA_030640215.1 Desulfuromonadales bacterium | reverse complement strand
TGATCAACACCCTTCTTTTTGACCTCGGCCAGAGCCCGATCAGTCAGAGCTTTAAGCACCTGTTCGGCAATTTGCGTTGGCGTGGCACCATTTTTGCCACCGAGGTTGTGCATTTCGATCTTCGGCAGCTTCAGTTCGTATTCTTTGCCCAACGGCACCACACTGGCGTGGATGTTGCCATCAACAAAAAGGAGTTTGCGGATGATCAACTTCGGTTCTGCGCCACTACTCTGACTTGGAGAAGATGACGCGGATGACCCAGAGGTTCCTGACGAAATCTGCTCTTTGAGTTCCTCAAGATTGTTCTTGCCAGCCCCATTCAATTCGAAAAAAACCTCCGGCGCCCGCACGGTGATAAAATCGATGACGGTCACCTCTTCCGAGAGCGACTTGAGGTCAATCTGGGTCGAGATCTCGCCGAGCGAAAAGGCTTGCTGCGCTGCAAACCCTGGCGGGTTACCGACCGTCAGCCCGCGGATCGTTCCGGAGCCGTCTTGCAGCACGATCTGCACACTGTTGACCCGAACCGTTGTCTGGGTTGCTTGTGACCCATAGGTCTCGATTGCCGTTTTAACAATGCCATCAAGGTTGGATAATAAGTAATAGACCCCGAATCCAACCGAGAGGACCAGAACCAGAACCGCTCCCAAAACTATTTTTTTCATTGCTTGCCTCACTTGTTTACGTTGCTTATTGAATCGCTGTGACTTCGTCCGAATATATCAGTTTTACCCAGCCTCGCAGCACTACTCCGGTTGTTTAAGTCGATCAGCAAGGGCGGCGAAGGGCGAGTGGGCAAGTACCGGCCCCTGCTGCCGATCGGCAGGACCTTCTGTGCTGCGCTGTTCCTGTACGCCACGGGTATGCTCGTGGTCGTGGCAATAGATACACAGCAACTCCCAGTTATTGCCGTCGGGTGGATTGTTGTCGTGGTTGTGATCCCGGTGGTGCACGGTTAACTCGCGTAACTTTTTGCCCTCAAATTCACGGGTGCATCGCCCACAGACGTGAGGGAAAAGTTTCAGTGCCCGCTCCCGGTATCCGGTCTGACGTACCTGCTCTTCCTTACGCATCTGCGCGATAATATGGTCATGCTGTTTGGAATCAGCCATGAAACCTCCCGCCTCCTTTTCTTCTTTAATTTAGAGAATGCCCGTGTAAAAGTTCACTGGCGCGTAATACATCTTCCGTGCTGCCGAGCAACATCAGAGTATCGCCCTGTTCGATGCAGAAGGATCCGGCTGGATTGTAAATGGTGCGTTCCTGACGGATAACTCCGACAACAGTGACACCGGTAAGCTTACGAAGATCGATCCCAGCAAGGCTGACACCGAGATATGGCGAGTCGTCCGGAACAGCCTGGTAGTCGAGTTGGCCACCGTCAAGAATCGACAGGCCGTGGCTAGGGGCGTCTGTCTGCACCATTGAAGAATAGTGTTGTTGGCGCATCTCTGAGAGGACGTGCAAGATGCGCCCTTCATTACGGTCAAAACGGCGCATCAGGTTGGCACCGAGTTGCAGGCTGGCCTCAAACTCATCAGGAATCACCTCGTCTGCGCCGAGCTGACAAAGGTGCTCAAGCTCTGCGACATAGCGGGTTCGCGCCAGGATGTAGAGATCCGGGTTGCTCTGCCTGGCAATGCTGATGGTGCGCGCCAGGGCAGCAGGATCATTGATCGCCAGCACCAGGGCGTTGGCACGTTCTACGCCGAGTTTGTGCAGGACCTCGCTCGAAGCGATGTCGCCGTAAACAATAAACTCACCTTCGCGACGACCCTTGCTGACATTTTCAGCATTCAGTTCCACATACAGGTGAGGGATATCGAAGCGCCGCAGAATTTGACCGACGTTACGCCCTGAGAGTCCGTAACCGGCGATCAGGACGTGGCCGGAGAGATTGGCGGTGCGCTCCTGCATCTCCGGATGGACATCTCCCACCGACCCACCGAACAGCGCGGCGATTCCAGCGGACCAGCGCTCGGCCTGCGTAGCGATCAGTGGCGTGGTGATCATAGTCAGGGCGATCACCGCCAGGACCACCTGGTAGGCATTATCAGGGATCAGGGCCAAATCGGTAGCCGCCTTGAGAAAGACAAAGGAGAACTCCCCGGCCTGAAAGAGCAGCATACCGCTCAGCAGAGCGATGCGCAGGGGATAGCGACAGAGTATAGTGGCAAGTACCACCGCAATAAGTTTCACGACACTGACAATCACGGTCACAGCCAACACCAGCGGCCACTGGGCAATCACCAGATCGAGATTGACCAGCATGCCGATGGAGACAAAGAAGATCGCCAGGAAAGTGTCGCGAAAAGGCAGGATATCGGAGAGCGCCTGATGAGCATAGGGCGACTCGGCCAGCGCCAGTCCAGCCAGAAATGCGCCCAGCTCCAACGAAAGCCCGACCTCGCCGGTCAACCAGGCGGTCACCAGGACCAGTGCCAGGATGGTAATGCGAAACAGCTCCTGAGAGCGGGTCTTAAGAATACTGAGCAAGATCGGTTGCAGCAGGTAGCGAGAGAAGAGCAGGACCCCGCCGAGCAGCAGAGCCACTTCAGCAATTTTCCTGATGGAAAAGGTCAAATCCTGACCGGCCAGCAGCGGCAACAGGACCAGAAAAAAGACTACCGCCAAATCCTGTGCCAAAAGGATACCCAACGACATACGACCATGTGCGGTATCAATTTCGCCACGCTCACTAAGTAGCTTAAGGACAATTGCCGTGGATGAAAGAACCAATGCCATGGCAATCGGAATCGCAGTTTTGATTTCCAAGCCATAGAGCACGCCCAGGCCGATGAAGGCAGCACCACTGAGCAGCATCTGCGCAAGACCACCCCCCAGCAACAGCCGCTTGAGGCGCAACAGACGCGTCACCGAAAATTCCAGTCCAATGGTAAAAAGCAGCAGGATCACGCCAAACTCAGCGATCACCTCGACCTCGTTGACATTCCGGATCAGATGCAGTCCATAGGGACCAGCGATCACGCCGGAAGCCAGGTAACCGATGATTGGCGACAGCCGCAATCGAGCGAAGATCAGTCCGCTGCCCAGAGCCAGAGCGAGCAGGATCAGCAGGTCGATGAGAAATTGATGGTCAGACATCGGTGCGACTTTCAGTAATGGGGTTCATTCGACATGACGGTAGCGCACTTAACTCTATACTATGAACTTACAGCTCGCCACGAAAAAGAGTGAAGAATCACTAAAGAAGTAACCGCAATGATGGGCGACTCCGCTATCTGTTCCTGGCGGTTAACTGTTCCTCTTGACATGGCCTAAAAAGCCGACTAAGTTGCGATCAATCGGCATCGGTCGAGTTGTGAAATTAAGGTTACAAACCATTAATTCTCAAGGGCCTACCAAATGATCGAACCATTCAAGATGGGCTATACTGCCATCGGCGGGCTGGGGATTTTTATCCTTGGCATGAAGTACCTCTCCGATAGTCTGCAATCGCTTTCGGGAGGCATGATTCGCAAAGC
>DAOWJU010000166.1 GCA_030640215.1 Desulfuromonadales bacterium | reverse complement strand
GACACTTGCTGTTTTTGTTGTCAAATATAGTTAAACCCTTTTTACATCACATTTTTTCTACTGTTTTAATTCTATCAGGAGGGCAGGCCAGGGTAAGGAGTTGCCTCATGAAAGGCACATGTAAAGGCCAGCCACACAAACCTCAAGATTTTCAGAAACTCTATCTGAGTACTCCGATGATGATGCATTCCATCGATGCTGACGGCTGCCTGCTCGCCGTGAGCGATTTTTGGTTAGATACCCTTGGATATACCCGTGAAGAGGTTGTCGGCAGGAAATTGACAGATTTCTTTACATACAAGTCAAAGACCCTTGCCGAAGAGACCGTTCTGCCGCACTTCTTCGAAGTCGGATCGGTCAAGGAAATCCCTTGCCAGATGGTCAAAAAAAATGGCGAGATTGTTGATGTCTTGATCTCGGCCAAGTCCGAGCGCGATGAAAATGGCAAAATTCTCCACAGCATGGCTGGAATTGTCGACATCACCGAGCGCAAAAAAGCCGAAGAAGAGGTCCAGCATTTGGCCCACTACGATCCCCTGACCGGCCAGCCAAATCGTTTTCTGTTACAGGAACGGTTGCAGCATGCTTTGGCCCAGGCGCAACGGGAGGAAAACAAGGTCGGGGTGCTGTTCGTTGATCTTGATCGTTTCAAGTGGGTCAATGACACGCTTGGCCATGCCTGTGGTGACCAGCTTTTGCAAAAGGTTGCCCAAAAAATGCAGAATTGCGTGCGCCAGGGTGACACCGTGGCTCGTTTCGGTGGCGATGAATTTGTCGTTATCCTCTATGGGTTCAGTTCCGATAATGAACCGCCGCATTTTGCCCAGCGCTTCCTCGAAACCTTGTCCCAACCCGTCACCCTCGAAGGGGTTGAGGTTTTTAACAGTGCCAGTATCGGCATTGCCATCTATCCGATGGACGGCAAGGATGTCGAAACCTTGCTACGCAATGCCGACACTGCCATGTACAGCGCCAAGGAACACGGGCGTAATACCTACCAGTTTTATTCCAGTGAGATGAATGAACGAGTACTGGCCAAGCTTGGTATGGAAGTTCGTATGCGCCGGGCATTGAAGGAGAAAGAGTTCTTTCTGGAGTATCAACCTCAGCTTGACTTGCGATCCAGGCAAGTTTGTGGTTTCGAGGCCCTGGTCCGCTGGCAGGATCCTGAAATGGGTTTGATTCAACCCAACGATTTCATCCATGTCGCCGAGGATTGCGGTCTGATCTATCCCCTCGGTGAATGGGTCTTGTCTACCGCCTGTACACAGGCGAAAAGCTGGCAAGACCAAGGTTTCCCACCGGTTCGTATGGCCGTCAATGTCTCCAGCACGCAATTTCGGCGACACGATTTCATTGAGATGGTGGAAGACAAGCTGCAACGTTCCGGGCTTGCTCCTGAGTGCCTCGAGATTGAACTGACTGAAAGTCTGGTTATGGAAGATATCCAGCAAGGTCTTGAGCGGCTTACTGATCTCAAGGTTCGTAAAATCAAACTGGCCATTGACGATTTTGGCACCGGCTATTCGTCACTGCTCTATCTGAAACATTTCCCTTTCGACCGTATCAAGATTGCCCAGGAGTTTGTGCAGGATATTCCTGATGATCTGGATGATGTGGCAATCGTCGAGGCTATCTTTGCCATGGCCAGCAGTCTCAATCTCGAGGTGATCGCGGAAGGGGTTGAAACCCGCAAGCAGTTCGACTACCTCTATGACTGTCATTGCAGTGAAATTCAAGGCTACTATTTCTCCAGACCTCAACCCGCAGACAGCCTGTCTTCACTCATGCATGCTGGCTGGATGCAGACAGATTCAGACCCACCTATGGTGTAAAAAAATCTGGTCTGAAAAGTGGATTGTTGCACTCAGCCCTATTTACAGTGTCCTGTTAGAATTTAATTCATCCCTTTTTGTCGATTGTCACAGTTGCCGTGCTTTTAGATTTATGATCCCTCAATACATGCTTCTCTTTGATCTTAGTGCTTGATTTCTGTTCCTATTACACTCGGACCAGTGTAACAGATTGATATAATATGAAAGTTGTATTAGATTGGACGACAGTAATTGGTGAGTGTCGTCTGGCTTGTTTTGGGATACTTACTGTCTTTTCCCGATGGAGGTAATTGATTCATGATCCAGGCAAACACCAACGAATATTTCCGACTTTTTTTTGAAACAGCTCAGGCAATTCTCTCTGCACGCAACCTGCAGGAGACTCTTGACTCTCTGGTACAAAGGACTGTCGCTGCGCTGGAGATCAAAGCTGGCGGTCTGCGCTTGATCGACGAGGAGAGCAATAACCTCAAGCAGGTTGCCTCTTTTGGTTTGAGTGAGACATACCTGAACAAAGGCGCGTTGAACGCTGATCAGAGTATTCCTGAGGTCTTGGAAGGGATTGTTGTTTACGTCAAAGACGCTTGTCGTGACCCACGCATCCAATATCCTGACGCCATGCGCGCTGAAGGGATCGGTGCCGTTCTCTCGGTTCCTGTCATCGCTGGTGAAAAGGTGATCGGCGTACTGCGACTCTACAGTGCTGAGCCACATGACTACAGTGATGAAGATGTTGAGTTTGTTTCGGCCTTGGCCGAAATGGGCGGGATGGCGATTGTTAACGCCAGACTCTATGAGGATGAGGGCGAAAAGCTCGCTTCATTGTTCGACGAGATCGGCGTTGAGTTGCCAACCGCAGAAGAGGAACATGTGCAGCAGGTCGATGTCGCCGCAGTCCAGACGGTCGATCCGAGCAAAAGCCTGGGCTATTTCCGCACCTTGCATGAGGTGACCCAGGCGGTTCTCTCCACTCTTGATTCAAAAGAGGTGATTCAGCTGATCGTCGACAAGGTGATAAATATCATGCAGGTTAAAGCCAGCGCCTTGCGACTGCGTAACGAAACCACCCATGAACTTGAACTGATTGCCACCACCGGCCTGAGCGACAAATTTCTGGCTAAAGGGCAACCGCACACTGATCAAAGTATCAGCGCGACCCTGGCAGGAAAACCTGTTCTGATCACTGATACCGCCAGCGATCCACGCCTCGAATACCCGGTTGAGACCGTCGCTGAGGGGATTGCCTCAATTCTCTCCATGCCGATCGTCGCCCGGCAGAGGGTCATCGGTGTACTGCGTCTCTATAGCGCCGAAAAGCGCCAGTACAGTCAGGAAGAAATTACCTTTCTTTCCGCGCTGGCTGAGATCGCTGGCGTTGCTATCATGAACGCCAGACTTTACGAGAAAACCCGTAACGATCTTTCCTTCTGGACCGCTACCCTTGGCTATATGCAGGATTGATGCTGCACATGCAGGGTTGGTTTTGCATAAAAATCGGATTCAAACAGCGAGAGGCGACCAAGTCGGTCGCCTCTCTAATTGCTTCTGTTTGGGTGAGCTCTTTCTTAGCTGCCATACAACTCTTTGCAGTAATCTGCATGATTCTTCGGCAAATTGTCATTGTCGTGGAAAGACGCGGCACAAAGCAAAGGCCTTGAATTCGGGTTATCTATTTCTTGCTTTTGCTCTGGGGTTGCTTTTCCCGCTTCAGCGTTCATGTCATGATCGGCGCCCATTTGAGTAGCAGAGATTGTCTGGTCAGATGACGCGAACACATTCTCATACTCGTTTTCGGCCAGGGCGACTCCGGTGATGGCGAGACTAAACAAGATGGCCAATGTACCAACTAAAACCTTTTTTATTAACATGATAGACTCCATTCATTGATCAATGATGTGAGACACTCTTAACTCCTCAAAGATTGGGGACCAAGTGTCCTTACTGTGATTCAACATTCTCCTTGCGCAAAGGATTACTAAAGTAGTTACGCATTCTTTGTGCCAAGTTTGGAGTTGTTTGTAAGTGGCTGAAATGTCTGAATTGATAATTTCACTACTCTTCTCTTTGAACAATTGTTGTACGGGTTTTGTTGAAAAGTCTACATTGGACTGTCGGATATTCAACGGAAAAATGTGACTGTTGCACTGAACTAAACAACACTAAGGTGCCGTGAAATGCGTCTTTGATGTTACATTCAGAGCATGTAACTCTTAAACTTTAACTCTGACCTGCTTTGCAAAAAGGTACTGATGTCTTCAGAAAATACAGACGAAACCATTGTTTCT
>DAOWJU010000158.1 GCA_030640215.1 Desulfuromonadales bacterium | reverse complement strand
GTCTGCATCCAGAACAATGACATCGCCTGGCCCGGTCAAGGTTGAGATTACGCCAAGTTTTGTGACAAAACCGGTTGAGAAGACAATCGCATTGCTGCAGCCGTAAAAAAGGGCCAGTTCTTCTTCCAGGTCACGGTGACCGGCAAAGGTGCCGTTTGCCATGCGTGATCCGGTCGTTCCGGTCCCTTCTTTAGACAGCGCCCCCTGAGCGGCTTCTATGCACTGCTGGTCAAAGGTCAAGCCAAGATAATTGTTCGTTCCAGCCAGAAGGACTCTGTGTCCATCGATAGAAGCCTCGGTAGAGGAGTACATTTCCTCTATGACAACATTGAAAGGGTCAACTCCTTCAGGAAGTAGTGTCTGGCGGGTTGTTGCAATGACATTAAGTTTATCTAGAATTCCCATTAACTATTCTCGACTATCTTTTGAATTTGCAAGACAAAGTCCTTGACCGTGTGCAGTGACGCCAGATCATTTATAGGGTAGGTGATATCGAAAACATCTTCTACCTCATTCAGCATGTCCATCACTCGTAGCGAGTCAAGGCCCAGGTCGTTGATCAGATCCGTGTCTTCCTGAATCGGCACTTGTTGTGGCGCGTACTGTAACAGCAGGCCTTCGACCTGCTGAAAGATGTCATTATATTGAGAGGTTGTCATAGCTGCTCAAATCCAAAGTTTGATTAATAAAACAGGCGTTTCATTCCTTCTTGAAATAACACCTGCGGTTGCCAATCGATTGAACGGGTGATTGCAGCATTATCGCAGGCCCAGTCTGGATGGGAGAGCTCTCTCACTTTGCCTGGGGTCAACATTGGCTGATAGCCAAAGAGCCCGGCAAGTAAGAGGTTTATCCGGCCAGCGGTTTGCATCAATAATTGAGGTATTGAAAAACAGCAGGGTACTTTGCCGTTGAGATGAGCCGCAATTGTCGCAATTTGTTGCCAAGTATAGCCATCAGGGTGCCCGTCGTGCAACTCAAAACATTGCCCCTGATCTTTCTTGTCTGATCGCAGCAGACAGCTCACAGCCTCGGCCAGATCATCGACGTAAATCAGTGAGAAACGGCCCTCCTTGCTGCCAACTACGGGGATAAAGCCACGTTTGATCATCTTCAGTAGAGGCAGCATTTCCTGATCACCAGGACCATAAACGGCTGGTGGACGGAGGATGTCCCAGGAGATTTTGTCGTGATATTCCTGTAGAACATCTTCTCCCAACTTTTTACTTAAAGCATAGTCGGAGAGAGTCGGCTCACGGGCGGCCAAAGAAGAGATTAGCAGAAAACGCGGCACCTTCTGTTCGATTGCAACCTGAAGCAGTCGTTGCACGCCATCGACGTTGATCTTTTTGAATTGTTCCAGGGATCTTCCACGTACAGCGCCAGCACAGTGTACAACCACATCGGCGTTGGCAACGAGAGCACGCAGGCTATTCTCATCTTCAAGGTCGCCTGCCAGCCATTCAACAGATTGTGTCGGAATTTTAGGGAGGGAGGAGGAACGAGGTCGGTATAAGGCTTTAACCTGGAAGCCCTGATCCGTTAAATGTTCGAGCAATACACTGCCAATAAAGCCAGTTGCTCCTGTGAGCGCTATGGTTGTCACAATTAAGTTCGTTTTGAGGGGGTTGGAGAGACGAGCTTAATGCGCATGCCTTCGTCCAGGAGCAGCGAGGATCAAATCAGCTTCATCCTTACCCGTTGCCTGCTCTGCAAATAGTGGCTCAACACGCTGCTGACCCTGCTCTTCCTGACGACGCAAATAATCACGCTGAGTACCGGCACGGGATAGTTTCCCTGAGGACGTCCGCGGAAGGGTGTGTGCGGAGACAAGTTCAATGATGCAGCTGATACCGACTTCCTCGCGGATGATGCGGGCAAGACGGTTTGACAGCTCACTTCGTTTGGTCTCGTTCGTTTCGCGGTACTGGACGACCATGACGGCTGTTTCTGAGCCATCTTCTGCTGGAACCGAGATCGCTGAAGCATCACCAGGCCTGACTTCAGGCTGCTGCTCGGCATGAAACTCAAGGTCCTGTGGCCAGAAGTTACGCCCATTAATAATGATCATGTCCTTCTCGCGGCCGGTGATCATCAGGTTACCTTTGTGCAGATAGCCAATGTCTCCTGTATTCAGCCATCCATCAGCAGAAAGGACCCTGGCCGTGGCGACAGCGTCACCAAAATAGCCGCACATCACGCTTGGGCCGCGCACATGGATGATGCCGCATTTTCGATCCGGCAGAGCCATTCCATGCTCATCGCGGACAACGATTTCATGCCCGGGTAACGGGACACCACAATTGACCAACTTTTTGGTGTGAGTATTTTTCAGCTCTTCTGCAGAGAGCCCGGCAACAGGCCGAGCCTCCTGCTGAGCTGACAAGTGCTCTGCGTCAATTTCATCAACCATGGCGCCTTGACCAAGGGGGGCAAAGCTGACAGCGAGTGAACACTCGGCCATGCCATAGCTGGCAAGAAAAGCCTTGCGATCAAAGCCAAAGGGCGCCAGCTTTTCAGCAAAGGCGTCCAGAATCTCAATGCGGATTGTTTCCGCTCCGACACCAGCCACGCGCCAGGCGCTGAGATCAAATTGTTCGGCATCATTACGGACTCTGCGCGTACAGAGTTCATAACCGAAAGGGGGGCCAAAAGAGATAGTGCCCTGATTGTTGGTCATCAAGCTCAGCCAGAGCCGAGGTCGCATAGCAAAGTCACGGGTTGCCAGATAATCTACAGAGAGCTGCGCAGCCAGGGGTGCCAGGACAAATCCGACCAGGCCCATGTCATGGTAATAAGGCAGCCAGGAGACGCATCTGTCGCCGTTATGGACCTTCAGCCCGTCTCTGATGATACCGGCAAGGTTGTGCATCACAGCCGCGCCACTGACCATGACGCCTCTCGGGAAAAGCGTACTTCCTGAGGTGTACTGGAGATAGGCAGTCTCTTCAGATTGTAGTGGATGCAGTTCGACGGGCTGTTCTGTGAGTTCGTCAAAAGTTTGAGGAGTACCGACCAGCTTCAGTTCCAACCCCTTGGTGGCTTCGAGAAGATAGGGCAGAAACTCTGCTGATGCAACAGCAACAGCTGCCTGACTTTTTGCCAGAAGGCCTCTCAGTTGTTCAACATAAGCCTTGTGCCCACCAAGGTGGATCGCAGCAGGCAACGGGACAGGGGTATAGCCAGCATATTGACAGGCAAAAAAGAAGCGCGGAAAATCCGGGTGGGTTTCCGCGATAATAGCGACTCGTGATCCTCTTGTCAGCTGGAGGGCGAGCAGACGCTTTGCCAGAGTCCGGGCTTCTTGTTGTAAGAGAGTGTAGGGGAGGACTGTACGGAGTTTTCCTCGTCCATCATAGAAGTTAAACCCACTCGTTCCCTTGGCGGCATAGTCAAGGGCTTCGGCCAGGCTGGGGAAGTCGGCAGTTCGGAGAGGGACGTGGCTCTCAGTAGGAGTCGGATTGAGAAAATTCATTGCACCCGTCATAAAGAGCAAGGTTGATGCCAATATGTAAAACAATAGATACAGTAGGAGAATACAGCGTTTTTGTCAAATTACAAAGGTGTAATTGTTGCATTTACCCCAATTTAGTGTGGTCAATATGTCACACTATGAGTGTAATCATAAAGTTCTTACATGATAGCTGAGTATCGAGTATTATTCAATCCGGCAATTCTTCTTGCTGCCAGTAGATTTGGGGGCATATCCACCTGTTACTTTTATGCTTTTCAGCTTTGTGTACTCAGACAAGCATGCCAGGTTATTCAGTGTCAGACAACGTTCTTAACAAAAACCAGAACCTTGGACAACTAAGAATTGTTCCTGTAGCAGGAAGCCGTCTGTTGCGAAGTTTCATTGACCTGCCGTGGTCACTGTATGCTGATGATCCCTGCTGGATTCCCCCGTTGATTTTCGAAAGAAAATGGCACCTTTCGCCCAAGAACCCTTATTTTGAACATGCTGAGTTTCAGGCGTGGATAGCCTGTCGTGGAGAGCGTGTTGTTGGGCGTATCAGCGCACAGATCGATCAACTTCACCTGCAGCGATATCATGATGCAACCGGTTTTTTTGGTTTTTTAGAGGCTGAGGATAACGCGGAAACCTTCCAGGCCCTGTTTGATGTTGCTGAAGGGTGGTTGCGCGAGAAGGGTATGCGACGAATCCGTGGTCCATTCACCCTTTCAATCAACGACGAGTGTGGTTTGCTGGTTGAAGGTTTTGATAGCCCGCCACCAATTATGTTGGGGCACGCTCTACCTTATTATGGGCTGCGAGTAGAGGAGCAGGGCTTTCTCAAGGAGCAGGATCTGCTGGCTTATCGAGTTCATCCCGACATATCTCCGCCAAAACATCTTGAGATACTCACCAGGCGAGCTGCTGGTCGCGTCAAGGTTCGCGCCATGCGTCGGGATCATTTCAAGGAAGATTTGGAAATCATCCGGGATATTTTTGAAGATGCATGGTCTGAAAACTGGGGATTCATTCCATTCACGCCAGCCGAATTTACTGAACTGGGGAAAAACCTGAAAAACTTAGTGAATGCTGAGTCAGTTAGAATTGCCGAAGTTGATGGAGAACCAGCCGCCATGATCGTTATGTTCCCAAACATTAACGAGATGATCAAGGATCTGGACGGGCGTCTCTTCCCGTTTGGTTGGCTGAAACTCCTGTGGCGCCTGAAAGTCGTCGGGGCCAAATCAACGAGAATTCCACTGATGGGTGTCAGGCGTCGTTACCAGGGCAGCAGGTTAGGGGCGACTCTGGCACTGATGGTGATCGCCCCTCTTCATGAGAATGCCCGCAAACAAGGCATTAATGAGGTGGATATGTCGTGGATTCTTGAACAGAACCAGGGCATGCGCAAAATCATCGAATCGGTTGGTGGTGTACCCTACAAGCGTTATCGAATCTATCAGAAAGAGTTGGAGGCTGAATGAGTCAAGCTGACGCACCCTTTACTGTTGTGATTCTGGCAGCAGACCGCGAATCAAACGATCCTGTGGCACAGGCCGCGGGAGTGAGTTGTAAAGCCTTGACTCCAGTCGCTGGCAGGCCGATGGTTCTGCGCGTACTCGACGCGCTGGCGGGGGCTCGTGAGGTTGCGAACCGGATTCTTTGCGGACCGGCAAAGGCTTCAGTAGAACAAAATGAAGAGCTCAATGATCTGGTCAACTCTGGCCAGGTCCGGTGGACTGCTCCACAATCCACACCAAGCTTAAGTGCCTTTACTGTGCTGCAATCTTTGCCGGCAGACGTGCCGGTCTTGTTGACCACTGCGGATCATGCTTTGCTGAGTACTGAGATGGTCGATCACTTTTGTGCTGAAGCACGCAACAGTGGCTGTGATGTTCTGGCCGGGGTGGCCAGTTACGACTTGATTTCTGCCGCCTTTCCAGACACCTTGCGAACCGTCACAAAGCTTAAAGATGGTGGCTTTTGTGGTTGCAACCTCTTTGCATTTCTGACCCCGCGGGCTCGTCTTGCCGCTGATTTCTGGCGCCAGGTGGAAAATGAGCGTAAGAAGCCGCTGCGAGTCGTGAAAGTCCTGGGATGGTCGGCTGTGCTACGCTACCTTGTCGGGCAACTCACCCTGGAGTATGCTTTAGCGCAATTATCACGAAGAATGAATTTAAAGGTGGGGGTCGTCGAGATGCCCTTTGCGGAAGCTGCAGTCGATGTAGATAAAGTCGACGATTGGCTCTTGGTCGAATCTATTCTGGCAGAAAGAAAGCAGGCTGCTAGTTGAAAAAATCTATCTGTTACAGTTAAAGGGGAAGTGTTTAGATGAAAAAAGATGTTGTCGGCTATACAACCGGTGTGTTTGATTTGTTCCATATTGGGCACCTTAGATTGTTGCAAAATGCAAAGAGTCAATGTGACCGACTTATTGTAGGCGTAAGTACCGACGAGCTGGTTCAAACTTATAAAAACAAAAAGCCCATAATCCCTTATGGGGAAAGAGTAGAAATTGTATCAGCGCTAAAGTGTGTTGATGAAGTCGTGCCCCAGAAGCATAGAGACAAGATTGCTTCGTACCATGAAATTAAATTTGACGTCATGTTTGTCGGTAGTGACTGGAAGGGGTCAGAGCTCTTTACTCAAGTAGAAACAGAGTTAGCTGAATATGGTGTGGCTGTGGTTTATTTCGACTACACAAACCATGTTTCTTCAACTTTGTTAAAATCAACGCTTCAGACCATATATGATGCGGAGGCTTCGTAAGTTAAGTTTACCCCCAACCTCTTATTGGACTTAACGTGCTTATCAATCGTTATCTGAACCGTGAGATTCTGACCCCACTGATGACCATCTGCGTCATTCTGGTCATTATCTTTGCTGGCTATTCTGCCACCCGGTATCTTCCCGATGCCGCAGACGGGTTGATGACGGGCACCACCGTTCTGGCTCTGGTCTCCCTCAAGATCTTAATTGCCCTTGAAGTGCTGATCCCCATAACCCTTTTCTTCTCGGTCATAATCGTTTTGGGGCGGATGCATTCTGAATCGGAAATAATCGCGATGGAGGCGTGTGGGCTTGGTGAACGCACCTTGCTTTTAGCTGCCTTTAAAATCTCTTTGCTGGTTGCTGTTCTGGTTGCCGGACTCTCCTTGTATGCGCGCCCCTGGGCTTACGAAAAAAGTTATTGGTTGAAAGCTGATGCAGAAGCAAACTTTGACTTTTCCCGCCTGAAACCTGGCCGCTTTCATGAGGTTGGCGAAAACAACCTTGTGGTTTTCCTGGAGGCTCTTGACGACAAACAGGAACGTGCAGAAGGGATTTTTATCCAACAATACACCGGCACCAACCGTAAGGTAACCCGTGCCAGGCAGGCCTGGCTGGAAACCGATCCGGAAACAGCCAAGAAAGTCATTGTATTAAGCGATGGCTATCATTACGAGGTCGCTGAAGATGGCAGCAAGACAAAGATCTTCCGATTTAAGAACTTCCTCTTGCCATTGGTCCCTAAGGAGATCACCTCTATTGGTTATCGTCGCAAAGCCGCATCGACAATGAGCCTGGCTGCCTCGTCATCACCAGAGGATAACGCTGAATTCCAGTGGCGGATTTCCACCGGTTTCTCATCTATTTTACTGGGCTTACTCGCCGTTCCTTTGTGCCGAACGGCTCCGCGGCAAGGGCAACATACTAAAACCTTTTTGGCTGTGGTCGTCTTTGCTGTTTATTACAACATGACGGTCGTGGCTAAGACGTGGATGGAGCAGGGGGTGGTCGGATCTTTCCCGGGGATCTGGTGGCCGCATCTCCTGCTTGCTCTTTTATTAGTCATACTGCTCAGGCGTCCAGTTCGTTGATTATCTGACAGGTTGCCAACACCCATCCGAACGCTCTGGATGGGAGGAAACATGAGAATATTATTCCGTTACATAGGAACCCGGTTAGCGTGGGGTTGGCTGTTGGTCTTCCTGATCATGACAGCATTGTTCTCTATTCTGGAACTGGTCGGCCAGCTTGATGACATCGGTGAGGGTCGTTACCAGATTCTCGACGCATTCATGTATGTTGCCTACACCACGCCTGGTCGGGTTCTGAGTCTGGCTGCTGTGAGCTCTCTACTCGGGAGTATTGTAGCTCTTGGGACTCTGGCCAACGGGGATGAGCTGCTGGCCATGAGGGCTTGTGGTTTCTCCGTGTTTCGTATCGCCGGGGTGATTTTGAGTGCCGGGGTCGTGCTGATGCTGGGAGTGTTGTTGCTTGCCCAGTTTGTTGTACCGCCGCTGGAACGTCAGGCCAGGATCAATCGCGAACTCGCGCTTGCCGATCTGGGAACCCTGCTTCCAGAGGGAGGCTTCTGGACCCGGGACAACAACCGTTTTATCAACGTGCGCTCTTCTACCCCTGGTGAAGGGCTGGGCGACCTCAGTGTTTATGATTTTGATGAACAGGGCAAGCCGTCCAATTATATCACTGCTCGCAACGCCGAAATAGGTAAAGATGGGAGCTGGGTCTGTCGTGATGTCAGGCAAATCACCTTTTCAGGCCACCGTATTGTTGATCAGGCTCTCCCCACGCTGACCCTGGATGTTTTTCTCAAGGACAAACATGTAGAGGTCTTGAACGTCACTCCGAGCATGCTCTCTATCACTGCTCTGTACCAATATGTTCAGGTCCTGCAGAAGAGGGGGCAAAACACGGACCAGTACGTCCTTTCTTTGTGGCAAAAGTTAACTCTGCCGCTCAAGGTGGCGGCGATGATCTTTTTCTCGCTGCCCTTTGTGTTTGGTAAGGCGCGGGAAGCCAGCTCCGGGCGAAGGATTACGCTTGGGTCGATTATCGGGATCTCTTACTTCTATTTTGATCAGGCTCTCGGCTATATGGGGTTGCTTATCGGTCTCCATCCTGCCTTTACGATCTTGCTCCCCCTGATCATTATCGTCTTGATGACTCTGTGGCTGCTGCTCAGGGTTCCCTGAAAACATCTTAAAGGTCTGATGGCATATATCTACGGCAACTTGAAGCTTCTTTCTGATTCGGAGACAAATCGACCCTGATCCTCTGAATAACTACGCACCGACATCGTCAACTCCCAGTTCTTACCTTTCCGACTCATTCGATAAATATTGTACTGGGCGGAGCGCCCGGCCTGTGGATTCAATTCCGACGCGGATGGTGCACCAACCACTGGAATCTTGCCTGCGGGAGTTTGTAGCTCTGAGACTGTGGGGGTATGTGAATGGCCGTGCAGCACCAGTTCAGCGCCATGTCGAGCCAGCACTGCAGCAAATGATTTGCTGTCGGTGAGGCACTTGCGCCAGTTGACGATTCCAGGAACGGGAGGGTGGTGGACCATAACCACCCGCAAAAGGCCTTTGTCACCAGTCTTCTGCAAAAGAGTCTCCAGTCCCACCAACTGTTCTTGACCGAGGGAGCCTGTAGCAAAGAGGGGCGGGCTGGGTCTTGCTGAGCTGAGACCGATAAGAGCGATCTGACCGCGGATTCTCAAACTGGGGAAAAAGTCTGCAGTTCCGGGGAGGTCCAGAGTGGTGTCTGATTCAAGGTAAGGGGCCCATTTGGCGCAAGACTTGAACCAGTTCCTGCCTGCATAGGCGTCATGGTTGCCGGGTATTACCGTAACCTGTTGCGGATCACCAAGAGAGGGCAACCATTGTTCGACCTCTGCATACTCCATAGGCAGGCCAAGGTGTGTCAGGTCACCGGTAACGGCAATATGTTCTGGACGAGTGATGCGTAAATCTTCAACTAAAGACGCTATGATTTCACGACGATGGACAACCCGCCGTTTGTGCAGCCACGAGCAGTAACCCAGGATGCGCTTATTAAGTAATTGAGGGATCTTTACGTCATTTAACGAGGTCAGATGAAGATCGGAGAGATGTGCTAAGGAAAAGCTGTCAGGCCGGGGCGATTGCGTTGATTTCTGGTCGTTCCCTGTCGTCAACGACGCTTTCTCTGTCTTTACATCCACCATGCGGGGAGTATATAGTAACGACCTTGTTTTTTCTACCGATGATTCTCTTTTAGACAATCATTATATAGACTTGGATCAGGTATTGTATAGGCTTGGACCAAGCTTGATGATCCTCATGTAAACCCTTAACTTAAAGTTAATAACTATGGCAATATACGCACGAATTCTCAAAGAAAACCCCGTCCGCTTATGGGGCCTGTCCTCTCGAGAGCGGCTTGAACGTATGCTCGACAAAGCGGGAGTCTCTGTCATGCAAGAGGGCGATCAGCCTGTTGCTGAAGAAGACACCGTTCTGCTTCTACGTAGTGACTTTCTTTACGATCAGCGCATTATCGTCAATATGCTTGAGACGGTTGGTATCATCCTGGAAACCAGCTCTGCTCAGGATCCCCGACCGGTTGCTGCCCACGTAACTGGTGACATGGCCGATGCCATTGAGACTCTCCTCTGTGACGACAACCCTGGTGACTATCCGGAAGGTTTGTGTCGAGAGTCTGCCGAGACCCTGGTTCCTGTCTATCAAAAAAAATTACGCAAAATTGATCCACCATACCTGTTGCCGATCACTGAAGAAAAACGTCGAAACCTGGAAAAGCGCCTCTTTGCCGGTTCTTATAAAGGGGTTACCGACCTTGTCACGAAATGGCTCTGGCCGCTGCCAGCGCAATGGGTCACAGGGGTGTGTGCTCGAAACGGCATCTCACCAAACCATGTCACGAGCTTGAGTCTGGTTCTGTCGATCCTGGCACTGTACCAGTTCTATGAGGGCGCTTACGCCTGGGGACTGGCCTCGGCCTGGCTGATGACTTTTCTGGACACGGTAGATGGCAAGTTGGCCAGGGTCACAATTAACTACAGTCCCTTCGGCAACATCTTTGATCATGGCATCGACCTGATTTTCCCGCCACTCTGGTACATCGCCTGGGGCATGAGTCTGTACACAATGCATACGGCGATCGCGGGCATTTCAATGTCGTGGATCCTCTGGTTGACTGTGGTCGGCTATATTGTCGGCAGGCTATGTGAAGGGATCTTTAAACGCTACCTTGAATCTTCTGGAATATTTTGCTGGCAGCCCATTGACTCCTGTTTCAGGCTGATCACCGGACGACGCAACCCCAACCTGGTCCTTTTCACCCTGTGCCTGCTCTTCGGGCGCCCCGATCTCGGTCTGTTCGCCGTCTGCATGTGGACGGTTATCTCAAGCCTGTTCTTGACCCACCGATTGGCAAGTGGCTTCCAGTTCGAGAAGCAATCAGGCCCCTTGCGTTCATGGTTCCTGGATGTTGACCCTGCGAATGACCAGCTTTCCGTTTACCAGAGATGGTTTTGTCAAAAACCGGACGTTGATGCTGGAGAAGGTAATTAGCGGCCCTGTGCAAAAACCAGAGTCTGCTCCGTCCTGCCATGAGGGTGGCCCGAATAGTTATGAGAACGGCCTGAGTAGCTATGAGGATGGCCCGGATAACTATGAGGATGGCCCGGGTCACTATGAGCATGGAAGGCGCCTGCAGGTGGGAGTGCTGACCAACCCGCGCAGCGGTGGCAACAAAAAAGGCCTTGGTGAGATTCGCAGCATTTTAGCCCAGTGGCCAGACGCTCTTCACCGTGAAGAGTTCACTCTGGAAGGTATGCATGAAGCCCTGGTGGAGTTTGCTGGAAACGGAGTCGAGCTGGTCGTAATCAATGGTGGTGATGGTACTGTACATGCAGTTTTGACAACCATCGGCAATGGTGAAGTCTTTGCCAGGCCTCCGCTGCTCGCCCTGTTATGTGCTGGCACCACCAGTATGCTGCCCAGAGATGTTGGTGTTCCAGGCTCTTCTGCAGCAGCTTTATCACGGGTCTTGCGTTGGGCGAAAGCTACAGATCAAAACCTAACTATTCTGCCACGTCACGTTCTGCGCGTTCAGCGGCCTTCTGACCAGCCTGCTCTTTTCGGCATGTTCTTTGGTGCTGGAGCTATCTGTCAGGGAATAAAGGTTTTTCACAGTGGCGTCAACCCCATGGGGTGGCGTGGCGAGCTGATGCCGGGCCTGACCTTGCTTCGTATGCTGCTGGCTATTCTATGCCGGGATCACAGTAAGGTTCCGCCGCTTCTGACCAGGACCAGCCTTGATGGCCAACCACCGGAGGAGAGAGAGGACCTCTTTCTTCTCATCAGCACCCTTGACCGCCTCTTCCTCGGCATACACCCTTACTGGGGGAGAGAGAACGGCCCCTTACACTACACTGCTGTCGGTGCTGATTCTAAACGTCTGCTGAGAGTGCTGCCTGCCTTGGCTCGAGGCCGAAAAAATCGCTTTATGACACCGGCAAACGGTTATTTCAGTCACAATGTTCACGAAGTGCAACTGGAAATGGATGGCGACTTTACACTTGACGGGGAATTGTACGATGCAGAGCAAGGACCGGTCACAATAGGTCCAGCTGGCCCCGTCATGTTCTTGTGCCCATACTGATGGTCTCTACAGCCAATGAATGAAGATGTCCACAGAGACAAGGTCCTGAATCTACTTCAGGCGCAGCCAGAGCAAGATGTCCCGCCCGGCATCAATGCCTTGGTCGAAGCTGCCCGCGCATGTCATGGTGAGTCAGTTCGTGCCGTGTTGTTCTATGGCTCCTGCCTGCGAACCGGCAATGTCCATGAGGGCCTCGCTGATTTTTATCTCCTGGTCGATGATTACCGTTCAGCATTTAAAAGCCGCACTCTTACCTTTTTCAACCAACTGTTACCACCCAACGTTTTTTATCTGGAAGTTCCCTTCGAGGGCCACGTATTGCGGGCCAAGTACGCAGTCCTCACCCTCGATGACTTTCGTAAAGGGACAGAGCACTGGTTTCATTCTTACCTGTGGGGAAGGTTCTCACAGAAGTGTGGTTTGATCTACGTTCATGACGACCTTGTTGCTCAGCAAGTTCAGGAAGCTCTGGCCTGCGCAGTTACGACCTTTGTCGCCAGGACACTGCCCCAACTGGAATCACCCTTTACCGCTCGTGACCTGTGGGCCAAAGGGCTATCTCTCAGCTATCGTGCCGAGCTGCGCACAGAGCAACCAGACGCTGCCGCACGTCTCTTTGATGCCGACCCCGACTACTATCAAAAGTTAACCGATGCAGCTTTAGCTGATACGCCTTTCCCTGTGTCTGCCGAAACGGATCTGGACCCACGCCGTTATCAAGTGCAAATCCCTGCACATGCTCGTCGCTTAAACGGCATCGGCTGGCGCATAAGAACTCTACAAGGGAAAATACTCTCTGTCCTGCGCCTCCTGAAAGGACTCTTTACGTTCAAGGGTGGGGTGGATTATATCCTCTGGAAGATAGAGCGGCATTCCGGAGCTCGAGTCGAGGTCAGCCCCGCCTTGAGGCGCTTTACGCCGCTGGCTCTCGTTGTTATCTTCTGGCGTTTATTCCGACGTGGGGCTTTTCGATAGAGGGTTTTGTCTAAAACTAATGGGCTACGGCAAAAGCCCCCTCACGCTCGATCGTTGCACTCTCTCAAGTCCGCAAGGTACGCGAAGTAGGACAATGCAGGTTTTAAAACACAGCTAAATGTCTTAACTTTGCGTACTTAGCGAACTTTGCGTGAAAAATTGTATTTCAGGTCTCCATGAATAACTGGATCAAAAAAATCTGGCTACCATTCCTTCTACTGGTCAGCCTTTTAAACCCTGCCGATCTTCTGGCAGTAGAAGAGCAGCAGAGCAATCCCTGGGCTCAATCCATCTTCTTCGAAAACGATCTCTTTAACGGTACCGACAGCAACTATACCAACGGCGTCAAATACTCACTGATTTCCCCAGACCTGTCACCGCATGCCAAACAGGGGCGCTTGCCTCGCAAAGTCCTGGAATGGATTCACAAGGTTCCGTTCATCCGCGATTCAGGCCCTGAATACAGCCACAAAGCAGAGTTTTCTTTTGGTCAGAATATGTACACCCCGGCAGACATCAGTCGTTCGGATCTCATCACTGATGATCGACCCTACGCTGGATGGAGCTATGTTGGTTTTGCCTACCATCGCAAGGCGAAGGTTGAAGAACACCTCGATTTTCTCGACAGCGTGGAGATTCAAATGGGTATCGTCGGACCCCAGTCGTATGCGGATGAGACCCAGACTCTGGTCCATGAACTGCGCAGCATTGACACTGCAAAGGGATGGGATCACCAGTTAAAAAATGAGCCGGGCCTGGTGGTGGCTTTCGAGCGCAAGTGGCTCTTCTCTCCAAACTCCACAAGCTTGTTGTCAGCGGACGCGATTGGGCATGCTGGCGGGACTCTCGGCAATGTGGCCACATATTTCAACACCGGACTGGAGGTCAGATACGGGCTGAATCTGCCGCGCAGTTTCGGGGTTTCGTTGATACGGCCCGCTGGTAGTACACTCTTCGAACCGAGCAAAAAACCGATCTTGTACCTGTTTGGAGCGGTTAATGGCAAATATGTGGTGCGTGACATATTTCTGGATGGCAATACTTTTGCTGACAGTCACAGCATTGACAAGGAAGACTTGGTGGCCGATTTCGCTGCGGGCGTCACATTCGGCTATCGCAATCTGAAGTTGACCTACACTAACGTTACCAGGACAAAGCAATTTGTTGGACAGGATGACTCCCACAACTTCGGATCGTTGACTCTGAGCTTCTTTTATCCGTTGTGGTAGTTGTGTGGGAGATGCCGTGATAACCATGGGTTGGCTTGGTCTGACCCCAAAAGGAAACGAATGGACGCAATGAAAAATATCACGCAGGACTTGCTCAAACATTTGACCCTTGAACGACTCGAAGACAACCTTTTTCGCGGTGAGAGCCGCGATATAGGCAGCCCCCATGTGTACGGCGGCCAGGTCCTCGCGCAGGCTCTGTATGCTGCCAGCCAGACGGTTGAAGGGCGCGAGGCCCATTCGCTGCATGGGTATTTTCTACGTCCAGGTGATAAGAAGGCCCCTGTTGACTATGAGGTGGACAGGATCCGTGATGGAAGGAGTTACACGACCCGCAGAGTTGTAGCGATCCAGCGCGGTAAACCGATCTTCAATATGTCGGCGTCCTTCAAAACCAGAGAAGAGGGGATCGAGCATCAGTTCGAGATGCCCGAGGTGCCTGCTCCGGAAGAGTTGCTGAATATGACGGAGCTTGGCAAGCAGGCGTTGGCAGACATCCCGGAAAAATTAAGCCGGTTTTTGCAGTGGCAACGGCCCATTGAGTTGCGCCCCGTACAGCCAACCCATCCTCTCCATCCTGAACCCGCTCCACCGTTTCAGGATATTTGGCTACGCGCCGATGGCATTTTGCCGGACGACCCGGTGATGCACAAGGTTTTGTTGGCTTACGCTTCCGATTATTCTCTTCTCGGCACAGCCTTGTTGCCTCATGCCTTGACCTTTACTCAAGGCAAGATTCGTGCGGCCAGCCTCGATCATGCCATGTGGTTCCATCGCGACTTCCGTATGGACGAGTGGCTGCTCTACAGTATGGACAGCCCAAGCACTTCTCATGGCCGAGGTTTTAGCCGTGGCAATCTCTTTACCCGCGAGGGGAAGCTGGTTGCGTCTGTGGCCCAGGAAGGGATGATTCGTAGAGTTAGAAATATTTCCCCTTAATGTCTGGCTCTGCCTTTGTGCCGCAAGCGGACGATCACCTCCATAAATTGTGCTGCTTATTTAAAAAGGTCTTCGAGATCCTCATTTTCTCCACCGGTTGTGGCCTTCTGCAATTGATCCGCACTTAGAACGCTGCGAGCCAACGTTATCGCCTGTAGATGGCGCACCAGTATATCTCCTTCCAAGGTCTGAATCTTGCGGATGAGCGCCTCTGCGTCTTTAAGGGTCCAGTCGGCGTCGTTCAGCAGATCTTTAAGGTCGAGGCGTACGATCTTGACCTCGGCCGCGTTACGAATATTCTCTTTGCGGCAGTCGGAACGGATGTTTTTGAGCTTAGTCACCTGGTCGGGGGTTAGTTCAAGGCTTTCAACTCGATCCAGAAAAAACTCACGATCCATCCGCTGATTCATCATGCCCGATTTCATGCCCATCATACTCGACTTCGTGCCCATCATGCCCGAGTTCACACCCATCATGCTACCATCCATCGCCATCATACCGGACATTCCCGCACCTTTTTTGTGATGCCTGGCACGCGGAGTTGTTGCCCTATCCATGCATGGTTTGGAACAAGGGGAGCCATCCATCATGCAGGGCTTGTTGTCCATCATGTCGTGCCTGGCATCGGAGGACATTGAGGCCTC
>DAOWJU010000181.1 GCA_030640215.1 Desulfuromonadales bacterium | reverse complement strand
CAGGTCTCACCGGCCTGCGATTGTTACGGTCACTCCGACGCACCGATCGTTCCCGATATCGGCATACTCGCAGCAACCGACCCGGTGGCCCTGGATCAAGCCTGCGCGGACCTGGTCAACCAAGCTCGAGGCCTGCCGAACACCGCAATGACGACCGGACACGAACCCGGCTGCGACAAGTTCCGCGGCGTCTACCCGAAAATCGATTGGGAAGTACAACTGGAGCATGGGCAGAAAGTGGGACTGGGGCAAAGAGAATACGAGTTGGTGACGTTGGAACCGCAACGAAAGAAGTGGTAATCATCAATGATTATGCCTCACTCCGGATCGATACAAAGTATGGGAATCGCCACGATGGTTATGGTGCCCACCTGATTAGGCAGTCTACCATTCTGGCGATTGGATGCTAGACTCTGGGGTTGCCGCATGCCTGTAGAGATGCCCATTGATCAATGGAATCTCGAGAAGGTTCATCTGTTTGACAAAATCATAGTTAATCACTATTATTCAAATATAATCAAATAATGGCTCCGCTGGCTGAGCAGGAGATTCGAGATGGCACAAGCAAACACCAAAGTTTTGACGGCACATATCCCCCTGCAAATGGCAGAGAAGGTCGACCAGATGGCAGTGCGTCTCGAGCGTTCGCGTGGTTGGATCATGAAACAGGCACTGTCAGCCTGGATTGATCAAGAAGAAGAGCGTAGTCGTCTTACCCGAGAAGCTTTGGCTGATGTTGAGTCTGGTCGCGTCATTGACCATCAGTCTGTGCAGGCTTGGGCTGACAGTCTTGATTCAGACAACCCACTGGATGTGCCACGTTGATGGAATTGAAGTGGGCTAGCAAAGCTTTATCAGATTTGGCACGGCTCTATGAGTTTCTGGCACCAGTCAACAGGGCCGCAGCGGCACGTACTGTTCAGTCACTCACTGCCGCTCCGACCAATTTACTGGAGAACCCGCGAATCGGTGAAAGGCTTGAAGAGTTTGATCCGCGTGAAGTTCGTCGAATTCTCGTAGGCCATTATGAGATGCGCTATGAGATTCAAGAATCTACAATTTATCTGTTACGGCTGTGGCACACGCGCGAGAAACGATGAGGCAAATTACGATTTAATGTCTCTCTCACCAGGGTATTCAGGAATGGTATTTCACCTTCCCTATTCTCCCCCTTCCCGCATACTCTCAAGCAAGGCCCGCTCCTTACGAACCGCCTCGTTGCTATGCGACCAGAGGTAGTAGTTATCCAGACCCATGACGCTGATTCCAGCGAAAAAGACCGCCCAGAAGTTATCCTGTAGAGCCCCTGACAGCTGGTAAAAGATATAGAAGGCAGTAAGAAAAGCGACGTGCATCAGGCCCTTATGGGGCTTGATGTTCTGGCTCATGCTGGCAAGGGTGCGAATGATGCCTGAAAAAGCGTAAACAACCAGGGCAAGACTGATCATTCCTGCCGGTGGCGATGCACCAAGCATTCTGCGTGTCTCGTCACTGAGACTGGGAAACATTGAGAAGTCGTCAAAAGCCAGAAAACTAACCAGCAGGAACAGTGCCATCCACCAGAGACCGTTCGCAGAGGCTCTTTCAAGCCGTCGAATGCGAGCTTCGATCCTTTGCCGTAAATCTTCGCGTCCCGGCACTTTCTGCTCCTTGATATGTGGCTCCGCCTGACTCATTAATCATCTCCCTCTGCCAGCCAGTGACAGAACGGTCAAAACGGAGTCAGCAAAAAAACATTCGACTCAACTCAATCAAGGTCGAAAATCCGGTGGAGAGGCATCGTCTTTGCTCTGCAGCCGGCTCTCTAGCTCCTGCACGCGATTGGTCATCTTCTGGAAGGAATTTGCCAAATGGGAAATTTCACCACCGACCTCAGGAAAATCATCCGTAAGACTATCACCCATCTTGCCTTCGGTAAAGTCAACGAGCTGTTTGATCGGTAAAAGAACTTGCCGATAAAGAAGGGCACAGACGACCCCGACTGTGAGAATCAGAATCATACCGCTGAATACAATCATGCGGTTCTGTAATTGGCCGAGAGTCTTATTGAGATGTGTTTGTGAAACACCAAGATCTATAGTCCCCAGCAGGCTTTGTTCGGCATCATGAAAATGGCAGGCAGCGTTGGAACACTCTGGAGCATTATAGATCGGTGCAGTGATTGCCAGGACATCTTTGCCAGCGTCATTGATGAACTGGCGGGCCTGGGCCATTGCTTCCAGGCTACGTTTCGGCTCCGACCCAGTATGACACTCATTGCAACCGGCATCCGACTTATCAATCAGCTGGTTAAGCTCCTGGATGTCACGGGAAAACATGATCAGCCCCTTCTTGTTGAAGATCCGCACATGTTCGACCTGTTGTTGCTCACCAATGCTCATGATGATATTACTCAAGGTCTCACGATCATCCTTGAGCATGGCGTAACTGGTTGACTTAATAATGGTCTCAGTCAGATCCACAGCATGTTCAATCTCGATTTCAATAAGGTCTTGTTTAATAAAACTGTACAGCAACACACTGCAGGCGATAACGAATCCGGTCACAGCAAAGGCAACGGGGATAATAGCGCGACTGTTTATGCTGCTGAACATGACAAACCTCCTTACATGACACCTGCGGGACCATTTGACACGGCCCCGCAGATATCGTTCAACCCAGACTTAATCGATCTTGCGATAAACGGCGTTGGCCGGAGACACTGTCGTGCTGGCTGGTGCCGCCTTGACCGCTTCGGGAGCAAGTGCTTCTTGCGGCTGCTCTTTCCACGAATAAAGAATCGGCAGACGGTAGAGAATGAAACGGTAGGTCGTTATGTAAATCGCAAAGACCGTCAGAGCGACGATAAATTCAAAAATGTGCGGGATTTCCTGATAAAGCTTCCAGTTGAAAGTGATCAGTGCTGTGTTCAAGCGATTCAGAACTATGCCGAGAACAGTGAAAGCGGCACCCCACCGAGCCAAACTGGCAACTTGATGACGAATGGCATAGGCAAAGAGCACGAGTGGCAGCAGGACACCCACAAACATCTCGAACAGAAACCATGCGCCCCAGCCAGTTGCCAGATAAGCCCATTCGTTGTCGTGAGCGACACCGATAAACTTGATGACCAGGTAGGTGATCAGACCCATGGCGGCCCCTTTGGCTATACCGAGAGTACAGCGGTCAAGACTGTCAAGAAAACCGTCGTCGCAACGCCAGGCCATAGTCTTCTTGATGATGGTGCTGACAACAATCACCATGCAGAGCCCCGCTGGAATTGCCGAAACAAAGAAATGAATCCACTGAAATGACGCCGAGTACCAGAGGGGGTGGACCTTGCCTGGTGCGTAGTTGAAGAGCGCCCCCAGAGCACCCTGATGCAAAGTGGAGAGAATGATACCGGATACGGTCAGGCCGATGGTGATCCGCCTGATGAAACGCTTGCCGCCCAACCAGTCCATCCACTCGAAAAAAGCGACCGAAACTTCGGCAATCTGTACCGACAGGTAGGTGGCGACATGCCAGGCGACCAGGAATAGCACTGCAGCCGGACCAAAGGACCAGAACATCGGGTAAGGCAGACGCCACGGCTGACCAAGATCGACCATCAGGTAGACAACAGCAAAGAAATATCCGAGCAGGCCGTTGAGCAGGGCCAGCCGCTCAATTGGATGGAAATCGTGGCGACCGAAAATTTCAACTGTGGTACCGAGCATGAACCCGGACGCTGAAAGCGGCACCATACAGAAGAGCCCGAAGCCAAGGAATAAACCCCAGGGATAGTCATTGGACGCATGAGTGATCGCACCAAGACCGAATATGAAGCGATAGAGAATCAACGGCAGGCCAACAGCGAAGATAAGCCCCAGAATCCAGTTAAACGGATTGCGTAACGCTTGGCCAAGATATTGACCCGGACTCAGGCCAAGGAAAAGTTTCTCCATCAGGGACCATCTCTTGTCATTTCTCTCATTAATAAGGGAGTCCACTGGTTTCACTCCCAATTCGACTAAACTTTTCATTGTTGGCCTCCCTCCTCGTCATGTTGATGCTCCGTGTCATGTTCATGGTCACCATGACCTTCCTGATTCTTTGCCAGAAGGTGGAAACCTGTAAACAAGGCAGGCCAGATGGCCAGCACCATCGGTACGACGCCAAGGAATTCCTTGACATGGCTGATGATTGGTTCGTTGCCCGGTCTTGGATCGAAACCAACCTCTTCGACGGGGATCGGCGAGAGATACATCCAGTGGGTTCCACCCAGCTCCTTCTCGCCATAGACACGATCGATGTAGCGACCCGGGTGGGTCTGGATGCGCTGGTGGCCAATCTTGAGGAGATCTTTGCGCTTGCCGAATGTCAGAGCTTCTTGTGGACAAATCTCAACGCAGGCAGGTGGCAGGCCATCCTTCAGTCTGGTTTCATGACAGAAGATGCATTTCTTGACGACCGCGCCAAAAGCGCTGGAGTAACTGTAAGCAGGGACGTTGAACGGGCAAGCGATCATGCAGTTTCGGCAACCGACACAGACACTGCCATCGTAAATAACGGCACCTTCTTTAGTCTTAGTGTAGGCGTTGACAAAACAGGAGCTGAGGCAAGCCGGCTCAGCGCAATGATTACATTGCACTTTGCGGTAGATCGGCTCGCTCCCCTCTGGGGTGTAGCGATTGACCACAGTGTAGGCACTTTCATCGGTACGCCGCTTCTGTGTGCCGTGATGAAAGGTTTGGTCAAAAACCGACATATCATCGAACGGCAGGTTGGGATCGGGTAACTTCTGCTCCTTGTTACAGGCAGCTTCACAGCTGCGGCAACCGATACAACGAGTTAAATCTACCAGCACACCCATACTATTCGGGTAGCCAGAAAAGGACCCTGCAGCCAAGGCCTTCTTGGTCCCGCCCAAGGTTGTGGCGGCCCCTACTGCCACACTCGCAGCAAGAAATTTCCGTCGACTGATTCCACTCATAACACTCTCCTTATCCTGAAAATCCCTTATCTTTAAAATTTTATGCTCATAAATGTCATTTCAAGACCAATTATCCTCAGTGATGACCACCCTCGTCAGCAGAACCGGTCGCATCCTTGTGATAGAATTCGTCTCCTTCCGGCGTTCTGGCGTGGCAATCCTCGCATCCTGTCGGCCCGTCCATCTCCTCATGACACCCGATACAATTCCAGTGATAGGCAGCCTTCAAACCGGGCCTGTCGATATGGAACTGATAGATTTCCTGTGATTCACGGCTGAGGTGTTCTGAGGAAAACGGGTCAGAAACATGGCAGTTGATACAAGCAACCGTTTCGAGCTCATCGCTGTTAGCATGGCAGCTTATACAACGATCATCGGTCGTGCCGGTCCCTGTTGTGTGGTGATGACAGACCGAACAATCTTCACCCAGCTCGGAATGCATGTCATGATCGAACTCAACGGCCTCGAACAGTTCGACCATAGTGTCAAGCGACACCTGTTCAGGCATATCGGCAGCCATGGTTGTACTTCCCACCACTATGAGGGCCAGTACCATCATCAAGGTGGTTAAGATTTGCTTAGCGCTCATGATTCTCTCTCCTCTAAATTCAATGAATGCCACACGACATTTTTATTCGCTGAGATTCCCGGGCTTCGTGTTGATGTATTTAAAGAACATCGGGAAGGCAATGAAGAATGCAACACAGATAAGATATTCAACGGTCTTGATGTACGTGTAGTAATCCACCATAGTGTAAACAGTTTCAAATTCACCAATTTTGCCAAGTAGTTCGTTAAACATACCCTTCTCCTTTGTGCAATACGGTTCGTTAGCCTGCTAGCTTGGTTCTAGCTCCTACTGCCATAACGGTTCATGTGCTTGTCAGTCTCATTGAGCAGCTCTTTGACATTCATGACGGCTCCTCAGTTGCAGGATTTTGAGTCATCTTTTCGAATGCACATTTAACAGCCTGTCGCAATTCTTCTTCATCCCCTGCCTTGGTTGGCTTGAGGGCATGATAAAAAATGCCCTCGCTACGCGCCTTGCGAATCAACGCCAGGGGCAGTTCGCTGGCAACCAGGATGATACTCAGGTTGCGATTGCACTGCTTTAGAAGTGGAATCAAATCGGTTGCCAGCAATTCATCAAACTTGGGACTGAGTAAAACAACCTGAGCCGTTTTCTTGAGAGTTCCATAAAGAACTCCTGCGGCCGAGTTGGTTACCGTTACCTGGTATCCAGCATCGATGAACAGATCCGCCATGCGTTTTCTGGACAGCACGTCTTCATCTGCGATGAGTAATCCTGGCATCTGCATCATCATTATTCTCCTGCCGCAACCCAGACTATCACCAACCAACCCAGACTCTCTCCAACGTGGAGACAAGCCCCATCTTGTTTCTATTTAACCGAAGTCTTCTCCGGGCGGGAAAAGAGTCCCTTGATCATTCCGGCAAAGAGAACCATCGCCGGCATCAACTGAAACACGACAATCATGGCGAAGAAGCCAACAAAGCAGTAGGTCAGAAACCCTGCACCTTCACTTGGAGTAGCTGTAGTCGCATAAACGACAGAAGCACTGCCAACCACCATTGATAGTAATATTCTCACTGTTTTCATAATGTCCTCCTTCCAGCTGACCTCGTTTCTTCAGTATCAGCTTTTTATTCTCGCAGTAGGGGAAGGGTGCATTGGTCGTGCCATTCTTAGAATATTCTTATTCAATCTTTTAAGGTCTTGTTTTAAAAGGCTTTTGTGTGGGTTACAACAAAACCAAATGCCTCTCTAGTTAAGGGGTAATGTATAAGAAAAATATACAGGGTGAAGCGTGGAAATGGACGAATGCCGCATGAGCTTCTCATAAGCACATGAAAAACAAAGGTTTTCTCAAAGAAAAGCAGTGTATAATATAAATATACACTGCAATTATATTTGTTATTTTTTTCGTTACAATGGGTCAGGGTCAGCTTCTCTCCTACTCAATCATTCTTGAACGAATACTGATTCCCTGTTTTTTTAGCATGGCTTGGAAATTAGGCCGCTGCATGCCAACCTCTTCTGCAGCCCTGGTTATATTCCAGTCATTGCGGTCCAGTGCGCTCAGCAAAAAGGCTCTTTCCAGCGGCACGACAGCCTCCTCACGCAGTAAACGCTTACGCTCCTTCAATTCATTTGCATCAAGAGGGACAGTGCTATCGGTAGAAGATGATGTGACCTGCTCATCACCTGGCATTTCCAGATCCTGGCGTTGCAGGAAATCTGAGTTAGAAAGAACCACAGCTCGCTCGATGAGGTTTTCAAGCTCACGGACATTGCCCGGGAAATCATAATGTTCCAGTTGCTCAATCACATCTGGGCTGAAACCCCGAATCTCTTTGCCATTCCCTTCGGCAAAGCGCTTGAGAAACTTACTCGCCAGCAACATCAGGTCACCCTTGCGATTCCTAAGGGGGGGCAGTTCAATCGGAATAATATTGAGTCTGAAGAAGAGGTCCTCACGGAAAGTCCCCTTTTTAATCATTTCCTGCAGTTTGATGTTGGTGGCGGCAACCAGGCGAATATTTATTGCAATCGGTTTGGTCCCACCAATGGGAGTGACAACGCGCTCCTGTAGAACACGTAGCAGTTTGGCCTGAGTCGTCAGACTGATATTACCGACCTCGTCAAGTAGCAGCGTCCCCCCTTCAGCAACCTCGAAGAGCCCGCGCTTGGTCTGGGTTGCACCGGTAAAGGAGCCTTTGACATGACCGAACAGTTCACTTTCCAGCAAGCTTTCCGCAAGGGCGGTACAATCGATCGCAACAAAGGGTTGTGAACGTCGCGGGCTGTGTGCATGGATGGCACGGGCAACCAACTCTTTCCCCGTGCCACTTTCGCCACTGATCAAGACGGTACTGTCAGTCGGAGCAACCTGCATGATGCGCTGATAAAGTTGTTTCATTTCACGGCTATCACCGATCAAGTTTTCAAAACCGTGAGTTTCGCTCATCTCCCGGTTCAGGCAGATATCATCAATAAGCACCGCCCTGGTTTTTATGGCATTCTTGACTTTGCTGATCAGCTCCTCATTGGCAAACGGTTTGGACAGGTAATCTGTTGCGCCATTTTTCATAGCCTCAACTGCATTGTCGATTGCCGCGTAACCGGTAATCAAAACCACTGGCAACTCTGGTTGGAAGGTCCGTAATGACTGCAACACTTCCAATCCACTCATACCAGGCATTTTCAAATCCGTCACCAGCAATTTGAACACTTGCTCGCCCAAACGCTCCAACGCCGCTCGACCGTTGCTGACGGTTACAACTTCATAGCCTTCCGTAGTGAGAATACGTCGCAATCCCTCACGAATGACCGCATCATCGTCTGCAACCAGAATTCGATCCATTTCTGTGTTCATAAGGTCCTCTTGGTAACTCGCTACAGGAACTATATCGTCGCTACATTATCTGATGAAGAAAGCTGGCCCTCAGCAGTACGTACTAACGATGCGATTGGCAATTCGACTGTAAACACCGTGCCATGTCCAACCACACTTTGTACCTTGATCTGTCCACCATGATTCTCAATGATGCCATAAGAGACCGACAGGCCAAGACCTGTCCCGGCAACCCCGTCCAACTCTTGATTCTTGGTGGTAAAAAAAGGATCAAAAATTCGGCCCAGGTTCTCTTCGGAAATCCCCTGGCCGGTATCCTCAATCGTCGTAACGATCAGGTCGCGTTCCTGGTCCGTACGCATAACTATGGTCATACGTCCACCCATCGGCATCGCGTGGCAGGCATTCACCAGTAGATTGATGAAAACCTGTTCGATCTGGGTTGGGTCGACTTCAATATCCGGCAGATTAACTCCGTAGTGACGCACAATTTCCACATCATTAACATTCGCATGGTGCATCACCAGAGCCAGAGTACTCTCCATAATTGTCGATAGCGACTTGAGCTGTTTGTCAGGAATCGAGGTCCGGGAGAAATCAAGCAGACGTTTGACAATATCAGCGCAGCGGTTGGTTTCATGAACTATTGTCAGGGCATCTTTACGTTGATTTTCATCGAGCCTTTGATCTTCGGCGAAGATATTGGCAAAAATCAGAATACCAGCAAGGGGATTGTTGATTTCATGTGCAATACCGGCGACCAGTTGCCCGAGTGAAGCCAGCTTCTCAGATCGCACTAATTGATCGCTGACGTTGGCAATTTCCTCAGTTCTCTCAAGAACTTTTGCCTCCAGGGTTTCGGTTAGCTCGCAGTATTCGTCGCGTGAATGCTTAAACTTCACCGTCATGTCATTAAAAGCTTCGGAGAGTTCCCCGATCTCATCATTTGATTTCAATTCCAGACGGCTGTCAAGTTCCATATT
>DAOWJU010000259.1 GCA_030640215.1 Desulfuromonadales bacterium | reverse complement strand
TGCTCATGACCAACGCCTGGGTCAGTCTCGGCTACAACCTGATCGGCTTCGAAGATGAAGACTTCTCGGATGCCAACTACACCGCCGAGGGGGCTTACGTGCGCTTCCGGGCCAAGTTTGACCAGCAATCGATACGCGAGGCTGCAGAGTGGATGAATATGCAGTAACGAGTCGCGAGCGGAATCCCGCAGACAACAAATATGCAAAAAGAGAGGCCCGCTTGCAGCTGCAAACGGGCCTCGTACGTTACCAATCTTTCGATCATGTCACATGGGGAACAGACTTAAAGGTTGTCCGCCTTGTCCTTAAGGTAAGAAGCAACACCATCGGCATCCGGCTTCATTCCATCATCGCCCTTGTTCCAGCCAGCCGGGCAGACTTCACCGTACTTCTCAGTAAACTGCAGGGCGTCAATCATACGCAGCATCTCATCAACGTTACGGCCAAGCGGAAGATCGTTGACCACCTGGTGATGAACTTTGCCATCTTTGCCAATCAGGAAAGAACCACGGAAAGCAACCCCGGCTTCTTCAAATTCAACATCGTAAGCCTGACAGATCTGGTGCTTGACATCAGCAACCAGAGGATAAGCAACGGCACCGATGCCACCCTCATCGACTGGCGTGTTGCGCCAGGCAGCGTGTGTAAACTGTGAATCAATTGAACAACCGATAACCTGAACACCACGATCTTCGAAATCCTTGATGCGCTTGCTGAATGCAATCAATTCTGTCGGGCAGACAAAGGTGAAATCGAGGGGGTAAAAGAACAGTACAACATATTTCCCTTTAAAGTCCGAGAGGGAGAAATCGTCTTTCATGGAGCCATCAGCCAAAACGGCTGTTGCAGTAAATTCAGGGGCTTGCTTGCCAACCAGTACACTCATTGAGTAAATCTCCTTTTTGCCATTGAGTCGTTACAACAAATATTGATTAGTTACAACAAATTATGTGCAACAGTGTACTGACTATACTCAGACTGTCAAGATAATTCTGACCATTTTAGTCACTTATGTTGATTTAGTAAAAGACACGGCTATTTTCATGACCAAGATCCAACCTCAAACCCGCAGAATTTGGCTCTATTTCTTCTTACTGCGAGGATGAGCCTTATCGTACACAGCCATCAGTTGATCAACACTGACCTGGGTATATTTTTGCGTGGTAGAAAGTGAAGCATGACCAAGCAGCTCTTGAATAGCACGTAGATCGGCACCACCATCAAGGAGATGGGTGGCGAAAGAATGTCGCAAAGCATGGGGGCTGATGTCTTTGATAACTCCAGCTTTGATCAGGCGGGTTTTGAGGTTGCGTTGGACACTGCGGGGAGTCAGGCGACCGCCACGGGCATTGAGAAAAAGAGGCTCTTCTTCATCGGGTCCCCCTCTCTCTTCGAGATAGGTGTGCAAAGCCTCATGGGCCTTACGACCGACCGGCACAATTCTCTCCTTGCGCCCCTTACCGAGGACACGGACGAGATTCTCGCGCAAATCAAGGGAGCCTACATCAAGACCGGTCAGCTCGCTGACCCGCAGACCACTCGAATAGAAGAGTTCGACGATGGCTCGATCACGTAAGTCCAGCAGGCTATTGCCATAGCCACGCTCCATCAGGGCCGTAGCTTCATCGACCGATAGGGTTTTCGGTAGATAGCTGTTCAACTTTGGTGTCGACAAGCCTTCGGTCGGATTGCTGGGAAGCTGCCCCTCACGAACCAGATAGCGGAAAAAAGTGCGTAGTGTCGAAAGTTTTCTGGCTATCGAGGTTCTCTGATTGCGTTTATGTAGTTCAGCGAGGTAGCGCCGCAACAGAAAACTATCAAGTTTGACCAGAGCTTCTTTCCCAGAGCCACCATGAAGTTCGAGAAAATTCTTGAACTCACCCAGATCACGCAAGTACGCAGCCCTGGTGTGCGGCGACAAGTTGCGTTCGTCTGAAAGATAGGTGGCAAAGCAATCAATCATTTTTTGCATAGCAAACCTCTTGTAGAAAATACAGGATACAGGATAGAGAAGCAGAAACAAAGCTGTAGGGTTTTAAGGTGTTAGACTTTACAGCTTTATAGCTTGATATATTGACGCCTCCATAACTGCGTGAGATAATCTTCCCACTATGACAATTATTCTAGGCATTCTGCTCGTTCTGATAAAAGTTACGATCTGCGTGGTCGCCCTGACCGTACTGATGAGCTATACCGTTGCCTGGTATGAGCGCGCCAACGCCCGTCCAGACTTGATCGACCGACGTTTCACCAGCAACGGTGTCTGCATTGCCATCTGGCTGCTGATCCAGGAAACAGGCTGTCTGCTGCTGACGATTCTGTTGCGGCCCTTCGGTTGGCCTCAGCCAAAGCTGCTGGCGGCAGAACCCGGTGCGCGCCCCCCGGTCATCCTCCTGCATGGACTGTTTCAGAATCGTAGCTGCCTTTTCTGGCTACAATACCGTTTGCGCGCTGCGGGCTATCAACAAATTATCAGTATCAATACTCCCCCGTGGCGGGACATGGAAGCATCCACCGAAAGCCTGGCCAAGAAGGTTGATGAACTTCGTATCAAGCTGAAGGTTGACAAGGTCATCCTGGTCGGCCATTCCATGGGCGGGATGATTGCTCGCAATTATGTCCAGAATCGTGGTGGCGCTGCCTATGTTCATGGCATGGTCACACTGGGATCACCCCATCACGGTTCAAAACTGGCACCCTTTGCCCTGTCGTCCATGGGCAAGAGCCTCTTGCCAGGTTCCGCATTCCTCAAACAGTTCAACAGTACCGACTGGCCCAAGGAGACTCAGGCAGTTTCAATCTACACCCGTTACGACAATATCGTCCTGCCAGCGGAATCAGGCAAAATGGATGGTGCTCAGCAAATCGAACTCGATGGCATGGGCCATACCTCCCTGCTCTTTCACCCCCGCTCTCTGCAGGCGGTTATCGGTGCTCTGAGCAACATCAACGCGTGATGTCCACTCCAACATCAAGTGCTCATCCAGACAATCGGCAAAAGAACCTGCCGGTATCCCTGCAGTCCTTGGCAGATTACAATCCAGAGCGCGTCAAGGACGCCCTACACCTCCTGCTTGAACCGCTAGGCGGCATCGGCCGTTACGTCAAACCCGGCCAGAAGGTCCTGATCAAACCAAACCTGCTCGCGGGTAAAGCTTCGGAGAAGGCAGTCACCACCCACCCGGAGATTGTTCGTCAGGTGATTCTGATGGCTCAGCAAGCAGGAGGCGAAGTAAGCGTAGGAGACTCACCTGGACTCGGCAAACCAGAATATGTTGCACGCAAATGCGGTGTTCTCGATGTGATTGAAACAACGGGAGCCCACTTTGCACCGTTTGATGAATCGGTACCGATCAACCTTGAGGCTGGAACTTTTCATCACCTGGAAGTCGCCAGAGAAGCTCTGCAGGCAGACGTTATCATAAACCTGCCAAAGCTGAAAACTCATCAGATGATGGGCTACACCGGTGCAGTCAAAAACCTGTTCGGGCTGGTGGTCGGCATGCGCAAGGTACGGCTGCATCTGCAGGCCGGAACCGACAAAGAGTTCTTTGCCCTGATGTTGCTTGAACTGGCCGAACGTTTCAAACCAGCCCTGTCGATTATGGATGCAGTCGTCGGCATGGAAGGTAACGGCCCGGGCAATGGTGATCCGGTGCAAATTGGAGCATTACTCGCCTCGCCACACCTTGTTGCCCTCGATACAGTTGCCACAGCCATGGTCAACTTGCCAGAAGAGCGCGTCTGGACACAGCGGGTTGCCAGAAAGACTGGCCGCCGGGGGGTGTCAATGGACGAACTGGAGCTTCTCGGCGTGCCACTTGAAACGTTACAAACGTTTCGTTTCCGGCCAGCAAAAAATTCTGATATAAATTTTGGTTTACCGATACCAGTCAAGAATCTCCTCAAAAATGCCATTACAGCACAACCTGAAATCACTCAGGCCTGCCAACGCTGCGGTCATTGCGTGACGCATTGTCCGCCAGAGGCAATGACATTGGGTCCTCCAGAGGCAATGACTCTGGACACTCAAGGCGTCAAAATTGATTATGGCCGCTGTATTCGTTGTTTTTGTTGTCAGGAGCTCTGCCCTCACAATGCGATCACCACACAACAAGGTATTATTCTTCGCCTTTTAGACTTTATTCATGGATCAAGGGCGTAAATTATCAAACCAAAATCCCCCTCAATCCCCCTTTAGAAAAGGGGGAGGCAAGTGCGGGCTCTTCTCACCCTCCTTTTTTTCTCAAAGCCTTTTGGTGCAAAGTCTGTTGATAAAAACTAAAATAATTTCACAAAGTCCACAAACAGTGTTTTAAAGCCATCTCCTTTGCGCTATAATGATTTTACTATTTAGGGATAAGTACTTAATTTTGTGTATAAGGGAGCAACAACATGCTGTTTGTATGGGACGATAGTTGCAAAACCGGCATCACCGAAATAGATCAGGATCACAAGGGTCTCGTAAACTTGATCAATGACCTCTATGAAGCAATGCAGGATGGTAGCGGCGGCGCCCTACTCCTGCCAATATTCTCGGCGCTCAAACATTACACAGAAACCCACTTTACCAAGGAAGAGCGTTACATGGTTGAATGCGACGCTCCAGACCGTGAAGAGCACTTCCTGGAGCATAAAAGGATGATGGCAAAGCTTGCCGACCTTGAAAGCAGACACCGCAAGGGCGAAGCGGCTATCTCCTTACAGACCCTGACCTTTCTGCGGGACTGGCTGAAAAACCACATCTGCGTCGTTGATCAGGTAATGGTTGCCAACGTGAAAGATAAGATTAGCGGTGATATTCAACAAGGCTGACAGTTTCTCCTTTATGTCGTAGCGCAGCTTGGTTATCCTTGCCCCATGCGCACCATTCTAACCACACTACACAGCAAGTTCATTCATAACAGCCTGGCTCTACCCTGCCTTGCCGCTTATTGCGGCAAGGATTGCGGTGAAGTACTGATTCGTGAGTTCACAGTTCATGAACCGCGCGAGTCAATTCTGGCCCTGTTGCTGAGTGAAAACCCCGATGTCATTTCCTTTTCAGTCTACATCTGGAACCGACGTGCGACTCTGGACCTGGTCGATGCACTGTCCGTTGCCCGCCCTGAGCTACGCATCATTTTGGGAGGCCCCGAAGTTTCCTTTGCTGGCGATGAGATTTTCAGTCGTCACCCCGGTCTTTCAGCACTGATCCGGGGCGAAGGCGAAGAACCGCTGCGCACCCTGTTGACTTGCTGGCATCAAAAGCAGCAACCAGGAGCGATCCTACGCACAGTTCTGCGTAAAGAAGCAGGGCTCGTCAGCGGACCAGACAGCCCTCCGCTGGCCAAACTGGACAGCATCCCCTCACCTTTCCAACTGGGCTTGACCGACCTCGAACGTGGCTTTGTTTACTATGAAACCAGCCGTGGTTGTCCTTTTCACTGCAGCTTCTGCCTCAGCGCTCGCGACAACCACATGCGCTCCTACTCAATGGAGCGTATCTACAGTGACCTGCTCTTTCTGATGCAGCACAAGGTTCCCAAGGTCAAGCTGGTTGATCGTACGTTCAACTTCGATGCCAGCCGGGCCAGAGATATTTTCAGCTTCATCATGGAGCACAATCA
>DAOWJU010000043.1 GCA_030640215.1 Desulfuromonadales bacterium | reverse complement strand
GGGACTGATCTCTGTCTACGCACACCTGTCAAAGATGCTGGTGGACGAAGGCTATGATCTTCAGAGCGGTGATGTGCTTGGTGAAGTCGGCAGTACCGGTCGGTCGACTGGCGCTCATCTGCACCTTACTGTGAGACTGTTGGGAGAGCGCGTTGATCCGCTCGCATTGTTGGCGGCTTTTGAAGGGACTTGAATCCGTGAATGGCTCATGAATGCAGAACTTAAAGTTGCTTGACAGAATAGAGAGAGCGTGGTGTCTTAACGATGAAAGGAAAAGTGCACATGCCTGAAGAAACGACATTTGAGGAGGCGCTGCAGAAGCTGGAAGAAGCTGTGGCCCGACTGGAGAAGGGACAAATACCTCTGGATGAAGCCCTGGACTCTTTTGAGGCAGGCGTGCAGAGTGCCAACCTGTGTCGAAAAAAGTTGCAGGCTGTTGAGGCGCGGATTGAAATGCTGACGAAAAACAGTGATGGTTCCTTTACCACCGAGCCTTTCGGTAGGCATGTAGATCAGGATTGATCCCCGTTGTGGAACTAAAAGACATGATGGAACTCAAGGATTATATAGCTGACCGGTTGATTCTGGTGGACCAGGCCCTTGATCGTTGGCTGCCGAGCGAGAGTGTTTTGCCCTTCTCACTGCATCAGTCTATGCGTTATTCGATTTTTGCTGGTGGTAAACGCTTGCGGCCGATCTTGATGATCGCAGCCAGTGAGGCGGTCGGCGGCTCTGCGCAACAGGTGATGCATGCCGCATGTGCCCTGGAGATGATTCACACTTATTCTCTGGTGCATGACGATTTGCCAGCCATGGACGATGATGATTTCCGCCGTGGTCGACCAACCAATCACAAAACTTATGGCGAGGCTACGGCGATTCTTGCCGGTGATGCTCTGTTGACCGAAGCCTTCCGATTGCTCGCAGATGCTGACGCCAACCGGTTAGTCGCGCCCGCAACGGTGCTGAGAGTCATTGAACTGGTTGCCCGTTATGCCGGTTCACAGGGCATGGTCGGTGGACAGGTTGTCGATATGGAATCTGAGGGTAAGGAGATTGACTTTCCAACCCTGGAATATATTCATATCCATAAAACCGGTGGCTTGATCCTGGCTTCGGTTCAGGTCGGTGCTCTACTCGGCGGAGGCGATGAAGAACAAATCGCCGCGCTGACCCGTTTTGGTGGTGCGGCCGGATTGGCTTTTCAGATCGCAGATGATATCTTGGACGTTGTTGGCGACCAGGCGGAGCTTGGTAAGGACGTTGGCAGCGATCAGGCTCGTGGTAAGGCGACTTACCCGGCCATGCTCGGTCTTGCTGAAGCGCGTCAGCGGGCTGACGAACTCTGTGGTATTGCTGTGGAGTCACTAACACCCTTGGGGCCCGCTGCAGAAGCCCTGAAGCTGTTGGCCCGCTACATTGTTGATCGAAAATCTTGAAACAATATACGTGGTGAATATGTCTGAAATATTGAAACAGGAAAACCCTATTGCTGCACTGAAAGATCTTCCCGAGGCAGAGCTGCCACAGTTGGCCGGGGAGCTGCGGGACGTTATTATAAATACCGTAGCCGAAACCGGTGGGCATCTGGCCAGTTCACTTGGTGTCGTCGAGCTGACAATTGCTTTACATCGAGTTTTTAATACCCCCAAGGATAAAATTGTCTGGGATGTCGGCCATCAGGCTTATGCTCACAAACTCTTGACTGGTCGCTACGCAAAATTCAACACGTTGCGTCAACTGGATGGCATTAGTGGCTTTCCCAAGCGCGAGGAGAGTCCCCACGACTGTTTTAATGTTGGTCACTCCAGTACCTCGATTTCCGCTGGTCTTGGCATGGCGACAGCGCGTGATACCAAGGGCGGTGACGAGAGAGTTGTCGCCGTTATCGGTGACGGCTCTTTAACCGCCGGCCTGGCGTTTGAGTCGCTGAACCATGCGGGGCATCTCAAAAAAGATCTGCTCGTTATCCTGAATGACAATGAAATGTCGATTTCGCCGAATGTCGGAGCGCTCTCATCCTTTTTCAGCCGACAACTGACGTCAGACTTTTTTGTCCGCCTGAAGCGGGAAACGGAGAACTTTCTCGATAGTGTCCCTAAAATCGGTAAAGACCTCAGGCGTCTGGCGAAAAAGGCAGAAGAGGCAGTGAAAGGTTTCTTGACGCCAGGCATGCTTTTCGAAGCGTTTGATTTCGACTATGTCGGCCCGATAGACGGCCACAAGCTTGAAGAGCTGGTGCAGACTCTGGAAAACATTACCCATATGGACGGCCCGGTCCTGATGCATGTGGTCACCAAGAAGGGTAAGGGCTTTCCTCCTGCGGAGGAGAATCCACATCTTTACCACGGGGTTGGACCCTTTGACCCGGTCACTGGTGAAGTGAAGAAGGGCAGCAGTGGTCCGCCCAGTTATACATCGGTCTTTGGCAAAGCCTTGACTGCACTGGCTGAGGAAGATGATCGCATCGTGGCGATTACGGCAGCCATGCTGGAAGGAACCGGACTCAATGCTTTTGCTGAGCGTTTTCCTGAGCGCTGTTTTGATGTTGGTATTGCAGAGCAGCATGCCGTTACTTTCGCGGCGGGCATGGCAACCCAGGGCCTCAAACCGTTCCTTGTCATCTATTCCACTTTCCTTCAGCGTGCTTACGATAACGTTCTGCACGATGTTTGTTTGCAGAACCTGCCGGTTACTTTTTGCCTCGATCGTGGCGGTCTGGTTGGTGCCGATGGTCCAACGCACCATGGTGTGTTCGATCTCTCTTATTTGCGGCATATACCCAACATGGTCTTCATGGTTCCCCGTGACGAAAACTATTTACGTCATGCCGCGATCACTGCGTTGAATTTTGATGGGCCTTTTGCCTTCCGCTATCCGCGAGGTGCGGGAACCGGAGTTGCGATGGTCGAGCCGCAGCCTCTGGTTGTGGGTCAGGGTGAGAAACTGCGTGAAGGCAAGGATGGGGTCATCTTTGCTGCTGGTCCTCTGGTCACAGAGGCCTTGGCAGCTGCAGAAGTGCTGAGTGCTGATGGTTTCGACCTCGCAGTTGTCGATCCGATCTTCCTGAAGCCTCTTGATAAAGATTTGCTGGTGGCTGAGGCCGTCAGGACCGGCTCCGTTTTCACTGTGGAAGAAAATGCTCTTCAGGGTGGTTTCGGTTCTGCGGTTCTGGAGCTCTTTTGCGAGGCAGGAGTCACTGTCCCCGTTAAGCGAATCGGTCTGCCGGATAAGTTTGTCGAGCAGGGCAGTCAAGCCGAGTTACGGGCAAGATATGGTTTGGATGTCAAAGGGATTGTCGCTACAGTTAAGGATGCACTAAAAAAATAGTCAGTCGTTGAAGGACTATAGGTTGGTAAATGCAGCAATGGTGGACAGAATAAGTTTCTGTTCACCGTTTTTTTTGCTGTCTGAGAATAGTTTTAGTCCTGCCCCCCTTACCCCGTTTCTGTCGAGCAGTTTCTTACCAAAGAGCAGTCTTGACTAAAGAGTTAATTTGTTTCATGGTATGCGCATGCTACGCGCATAGGAGGCCTTTATGGGAAATACCGTACGAAAACAATCGGCAAACCTGAGTATCAGAAGTGACCTGCTTCAGCGGGCCAAGGAAAACAAGATCAATCTCTCACAGACGCTTGAGGAAAAGCTGGAGAAGATTCTGAAGGAGCAGGATCGTCATGCCTGGCTTGATGAGAATCGGGAGGCGATTGATGCTGCCAATCGGTTTGTGACTGAGCATGGTTTGTGGAGTGATAGACTGAGGTGTTTTTGATGGCTCAATTCGACATCTACAAAGGAACTGGCGAAGGTTGTGACTTTCTATTGAATCTTCAGGACGAGATGCTGAGTGACCTTTCGACCCGTGTTGTTGCTCCTCTCGCGACATTGGATTCTGTTGGTTCTCCAATGAGAACCCTCAATCCACAAATTTCACTCGGTGGTGAACAATACATTTTGCTGACGCATTTGATGGCGGCGATTCCTGCCTCAAGTCTTGGTAGGCCGGTTGGTTCCGCCGCTTTACAGCGTAATGAAATCATTGCCTCGATAGATCTGTTGTTTACCGGTATTTGACGCTGGTGCTGAGACAATGTTGTGTCAAGCTTACAGCTTTGCATTCCTGACACCGTATTCTGAAGAGCCTGGAAGGGGTCAAGGCAAAACGTGGGAGTGGAGATGGCTCCCACACTCTGCAAGCGAAAAGCCACCCGGTAGTAAACCAGGTGGCTTTTCATTTTACGCAAGCAAGTTACTATCCTACATAATTTATTTTTTACTGTTGTCATGCTTAACAACGATGTTGGTCTCGACGCTTTCGCCGACTCCTGCCTCATTTTCTGCTACAAATTTAACGATATAAAGCCTGCCGTCTTTGTCATCGCCTTTCCGTGAAGCAACCATCGGTACCGCAACAGTAAAGCTTCCACCATCGCCAAACTGCAAATCTTCAATTTTGTCCAGCTCACCATACTCGTCTACGAGCTGATAATAAGCATTGTCAATTTCACAACCATCAGGCACGGAAACGGACCCCGACAACCCTATGTTTACCTGCTTATTGTTGCGCATATTGATGGATTCCTGTGATGCAACAATATTTGAGAACAAGGGGACCTGACTGCAACTCACAAAGCTATCTACGTCTACATTAATCTCGAACTCAGCAGGGGCAATACTCTCGTTCGACCTGAGCCAGACAGTTTTCAATACACCCCTGTAGACACCGCCTTGCGCATCAGCGGGAACCTTGACCTGAAGAACAGCCTGTCGTGTTTTGTACCAGGAATTCAAAGATATATAAATCTGGCTGTTTATCCAGTTACGATCAAGAGAGCCGCCAACATGGGCAAGGCCGAAGCTGGCATATGAATTTGGCAAAGAGGTGTTTTCCAATGACACTGCGATTGGCACCGCAACGGTTTCTCCAGGCGCGACATGAACCGTCAAACCATTCGGGGCAAATGTTATTTGCGCCGCCTGGATCTCGGTAGCAAAGCACAATAAAGAGAGCGCAAGCAGCGACAGTACAAACAATTGCCATACCCCATCGCAAAAGAGTTTAACCCTTTTATCATGATGGCCTGCTGGAATTGATCTCATGGTGAACCTCCCTTAAAAAAACAAAAAACCGCCAGAGCATTGATAACTCTGGCGGCTCGGCTGGCATCTGAAGGAGAACCTTCTGTTAGCTCCGTGGCTCTGCGTCCCGCGGTTTCCCACGGTTTGCTCTGGGCAGAGTATAGACCAAACAACTTGATCTAAATCGTTACGGGCATTCTAAAAGGAGATAAAACACAAAGATGTAATCTGAATCACAAACTGAAATTTTCTTCAAAGAAACTGTGCCGAATTAACATGTGACGGTTTTCATCTAAAGACACCAGGCCTGATTTTTTCCATTTGTCAATTATACGCGTTACCGTTTCACGAGTCAGGCCGGTCAGATCAGCTATATTCTGATGTGTCAGACGTAGCGTCAACAACACTCCCTCAGGCCCTACCTCACCGCGTTCTGCAGCCATTTCCTTGATTGAAGCCATCACACGATTAGAGGCATCCTTGAAATGGAGCATACGTACCTGCTTCCAGGAGTGTCGCAAACGCCCCGACAACAGCAGAAGCAGTTTATGCATGACTTTTGGTTGACTTTGGATAATGGCAAAAAAATCATCTCTGCCGATGACAAGAACAAGTGATTTTTCCATAGCTGCGACCATCGCCGGGATCGTTTTCTGATCAATCAGGGAAACTTCACCGAAAGATTCTCCCGCACCATGAAAAGCAACAATCGACTCCTTACCATCCTCAGAGGAGTAATAAACCTTTACCTCACCCTCAAGGACCGAATACATATACTTGTTGGCATCCTCCTCATAAAGGATAACTTCACCCTTCTTGAATTCTCTGAGAGTAACTCGGCAGGAAATAGACTCTAACTCTTTCAGAGAAAGGTCTGCAAACAGCTGAGCCTGTTTCAGTAAATTCATATTGCCACAGGTGGATGCCATATCATGTGACTCCAAAAAGCGATCAAAACGAAGAACTTTATCACGGACATATCATCAGTACATGCAAATGTATCCTAACAGACGCTTCGCATAAGAGTCACCCTGATTGTCGTGCTGAGCTTTGGACCTATAGCGAGCTTGCCAAGTATACCTGCATACATGCACCGACTGCAGGGCATGTATCTCTGTCAAAAGCCGTAAAAGCAACGGTTTGGAGAATCCTCTCGGCCAATGAAATACGTCCTCATAAAATCAAATATTATCTGGAGCGCAGAGACCCAGACTTTGAGCAAAAAATGCAGGAAGTTCTCATGGTCTACCAAGAGGTCAATCTCCAAAACGACCAAGCTGTATCCAACGATTTACCTCCGGCAATGATCACTGTGTCCGTTGACGAGAAACCTGGCGTTCAAGCCATTGCCAATATTGCTCCCGACTTACCGCCGAAGCCGGGAAAGTATAAAACGGTCGGACGAGACTATGAGTACAAGCGGCTTGGCACCGTATCAATACTCGCAGCCCTTGATCTGCATAGCGGTAAAATTATAGCGCAAGTCCATGATCGTCATCGCAGTAGAGAATTTATTATGTTACTCAAAGAACTTGATGCCTATTATCCAAAAGAGAGTACGATTCGTGTCATCCTGGACAATCATTCAGCACATATCTCAAAAGAGACCATGAAATATCTTGCCTCTCGTCCGGGCCGCTTTGCTTACGTACACACGCCAAAGCATGGTTTGTGGTTGAATTTAGTAGAAACGTCATTTTTAAAAATGGCCCGAACCTTTTTACGTCATATTCGAGTTTCCTCTAAAAAGGAACTCAAGGAACGTATCCTCCTGGGGATCAAGGAGATCAACTCTGCCCCGGTTGTGCATCGCTGGAAAAAATTTGATCTTGATGTCGCTTAATGTAAACATTTTAGAGAATCGAAATACTAGTTACTTTCCTATTCACATGACACACTTAGTCCGCGCTGAACGTGACCCTTATTAGGGGCCCTGGGTTTTTCCTTTACAACAGTCAAGAGACCTGCCATTAATTAACTTAACGTTCGTTTAGTATGGTCGCGTTCTTATTGAATATGCCATGTAAGAAGCTCCAAGACTTCGTCAGGTTTAGGTATGGAGATCAGTATGGAAAAGGTGACAATTGAACCGTAATAAAGATCGCATTAACAACCCTGGAGAGCACGCATGAGACCACTTAACACCAAAAGCAAAGAAGATATTCTTGCATTAGCCATCCCCCTGTTTGCCCGATCTGGTTACAGTGGCGTATCAATGCGGTCTATAGCACAAAAAGTTGGTGTAACTGTCGCAGCACTCTACCATCACTTTCCAGACAAGCAGACTCTCTACCTTGCCGCGATGACTCAAGTCTTCGTCGATAAGGATGAAAGACTTGGAGAAATACTTAGCAGCAGTATTGAACCCAAAAAACGACTTGCCCAATTCATGACCAGTTTCTGTGAAGTGGTGGATAAAGATAATGATTTCTGCATGCTGATTCAAAGGGAGATGATGGACGGTGACGAATCCAGGCTCCGACTTCTGGCTACAGAGGTCTACCATGACCTATTTCAAGGTGTTACTAACTTGTGCCAAGAACTGGATCCGAAACAGGATCCCTACCTTTTGGCTATCTCAATTATAGGGATGGTAATGTATCATTTTCAGACTGCTCCAATGAGGCCCTACCTTGCTCACAGCAAAGAGCAGCACAGTGATCCACAAGTAATAGCCCGCCATGTCACTAATTTTGCACTTCAGGGGTTGAAAACAGGCTAATCCAGGTTAGTTCCGAACCATCAATCAATCAAAAAAACAGGACATAAAATGCTTAAAAGTAAAAAAAGTAAGTTGGCCATCTGGCTTTTAGCCAGTGCGTCGGCCGTTGCTCTGGTATGTATCTTCTTGAACTATAATCAGGAACCAGACTTACCCGTCATTAAGGAACCTGTGATTCACACTCTTTCAGTGTCGAAGATCGTAAACGTGGAAGTCCCTGTCTATTATTCAACAACGGGTTCAGTGATTTCAGACGATCGGATACAAGTCACCTCGCGTATTACCGGTTATATTGATGAAATTCCAGTCCGAGAAGGACAACAGATACGCAAAGGAGATCTCCTTGTTTCGCTGGACAGTGCCGATATTGATGGAGCAATACAACAGGCGGAGGCGGGCGTAAATAAATCCCGGTCAGCTCTGAAAGACGCTCAAATCGATTTCGAGCATTATGAAGTCCTTTTCAAGGAAGACAGTGTCCCAGAAAATGCATTACGAAAGATACGTTTGCAAAGAGATGTCAGCCAGGAAACATTAAATGCAGCTTTGGCAGCCCTTAAAACAGCAAAATCTCAACGGCAATATGTCCTGATCAAAAGCCCCGTAGATGGCGTTGTTGTAGATTGTCAAAAACGTGCCGGGGATCTTGCTACACCAGGCTTTCCCATTATCTCAATTGAAGCGGAAAAAGCACTTCTTTTCAAATCATTTGTTCCTGAAAGTCAAATTCAAAAGCTTGTACAGGGTGATGACATAACGGTTTTTATTGACGCCCTTGGAAAGACATTGAACGGTAATATCTCAAGAATTGTTCCTTCAGGGGATCCGGTCACCAGAAGTTATGAAATAAAAATAAGCTTGAACAACATGACAGACCTCCTGCCGGGAATGTTCGGTCGTGTTCGATTTCAGGTTGGTACTGAAATGTCGCCTGTAATCGCACGGGCTGCAATTATTGAACGAGGTGGATTACGCGGGGTATTTGTTGTGAATGCTGAGCAACGTGCTCATTTTCGTTGGTTACGATTTGGCAAAGAATGGCCGGATCGACTGCAAGTGCAAGCAGGAGTGTCTCAAGGCGAACGTATTGTCGCCGACTCTGTCTCTCTGATCCATGATGGCGATTTAATCACAACCGGGGACAGGGATGAATAGAGTGAAACTGAATCCGGCTGGTCGAATAGCTGAAATCTTTGTCAGCTCCAAACTCACTCCATTATTTATCCTGGCCTGTGCCATTCTTGGGGTGGTCGCCGTAACCCAGACACCTCGCGAGGAAAACCCGCAAATTCTGGTGCCTGGGGCAGAGATCATGGTGACTCTACCAGGTTCATCGGCTCATGAAGTTGAGCAACTGGTGGTTAATCCACTAGAGGCCTTGGTACGTCAAATCAGTGGTGTGGACCACACCTTTGCCGTGGCCATGAATTCCATGGCTATAATTCAGGTACAGTTTGAGGTGGGGGAAGACAAAGAACGTTCCCTAGTTAACCTCCATGACCGGATACAGGGGCATTGGCAGGAATTGCCTGCTGATGCCAGCAGACCGATTATTCGTAGTGTTGATGTGGACGATGTGCCCATTGTCACAGTAACCCTGGCTTCAGAAAAATATAACGATTATGCCTTGAAACGACTGGCTGATCGTATGATTGAGCGTTTACGAAGTATGGAAGAGGTATCGGTTACCTATGTAAAAGGGGGCCGGGATCGGGAGCTTCGAATTGAGCTGGATCCGGAGCGGTTACAAGCCTATGGCATTTCAGGAGATATTACCAAAACTTTAATCCAGTCGGCTAATGTGGCCACCTCTGCCGGTTCTCTTCTCCAGCAGGGGCAGAACAGTAGCCTTTTTGTTGATGGTCACCTGCACTCCGCACAAGATGTCCGCAGGTTGGTTGTCGGCAGTCATCAGGGTAGGCCTGTTTTCCTGGAGGATGTTGCAGAAGTTATTGACGGCCCACCTGTCGAACGCCAGCGTCTCAGTCGTTTTTCTTTTGGCCCGGCTGACAAGAATTTCACCGTCACTCAAGCTTCGGAACTCCCGGCAGTAACTCTGGCTATAGCAAAAAAGCCGGGCTCCAACGCCGTCTTTGTCGCCAATGATATCCTGAAGCGAATTGAAAGGATGCAGGCCAGTTTTGTTCCTCAGGATGTCCATGTAATTGTAACCCGCAATGATGGTAAACGGGCAGATGACAGTGTTAATCAGCTTATTAGTAATCTGGGGATAGCTCTGATATCTGTCTTTGTGGTCGCGATTTTATTTCTGAGATTCAAAGAGGCCGTCATCATTGGTATTTGTGTTCCTCTCGTGCTGTCGCTAACTCTGGGGGCTGATTATTTCTTTGGAGTGACCATTAACAGAATCACCCTTTTTGCATTAATTCTCTCTATGGGGCTTTTAGTAGATGCGGCCATTGTCGTAGTAGAAAATATTCATCGCCACTTCAGTAAAATGAAGAACGGAGATAAACGCCTTACTGCAATTCTAGCCACCAATGAAATAGGCAACCCGACCAATTTGGCGACTTTGGCCATCATGCTGGTGTTCCTCTCTATGCTCATCCTCACCGGCATGCCAAGTGCTTATTTTTTCCCCATCACATTTAATGTCCCAATTACCATGCTGGCGTCACTACTGGTAGCCTACATTGTTACACCATGGGCCGCCAATCTCTGGATGACGGGAAACAATACACATGACTCTGAAGAAAATGTTCCCAAGGAGAAGCTTCATCGCCTCTATTACGCCTTAATTACACCAATTCTTGATCGTCCTAGAGTTCGCAATATGGTTTTTCTCGTGACAGGACTACTCATCATGGCAGCAGTGATGCAGGTTGGCTGGCAGTTTGTGCGTCCACAGGGTGTGTCCGGCCCGTTAACCCCTGGTTGCGTCGCCGTGGGAATGTTACCCAAGGATGATAAAAACACCTTCAATATTACCATTGATATGCCTGAATACACTCCGGTGGAAACCACTGACCAGATAGCTCGGGAGTTGGGTGTGCTGCTCCGTAAAAATGCGTATGTCAGAAATTATCAGACATGGATAGGTGAGGCCGGGATAATCGACTTTAATGGTCTGTTGCGTGGCTCCGGCAATAAGCAGGGTGCGCACGTGGCCGAAATTCGCGTCAATCTCATGGACAAAAAGAACCGAAGTATCAGTTCTATCACCTTGGCACAAGAGTTACGTCCCGAGATAGGGAAAATCCAGGAGCGTTATCCAAAAAGCGTGATACAACTTGTGGAAGACCCTCCTGGTCCACCTGTCCAAGCCACAGTCCTGGCAGAAATCTACGGTTCTGATCCGAAAATTTTACGGAAACTTGCAGGCCAAGTTAACAATGCTTTCCAAGAGACGTATGACATGGTTGACGTCCATGATACAGAGTCGGAGGATGTCCAGAAAATCAATGTCATTGTCGATAAGGAAAAAGCGGCGTTGTCGGGTGTCAGTACCGCCCAGATAGCCCAGGCACTACGAACTCTCGTTCATGGTGTGGAACTTGGTCGTCTCCATATTGAAGGTGAAAAAACCCCCATCCCCATCAGGGTGCATGTTCCCCGCCGCTCTCAGATCAATCCGGAAAATCTTTCACGTATTTTTGTTACTAATTCCCAGGCGAAAAAGATTCCCGTGTCCGAAATGGTAAGGCTAGTTCCATCTTGGCAAGACCGACCTATCCTACATAAAGATTACGAACGGGTTACTTTTGTGGGTGGTGAACTTGCCAGCACATCACAGGTATACGCTGTACTTGATCTGAATCACCGTCTACAGAATCTGCCCATTGAGGATGGCAAAGTCATGCGAACAGGTAATCTGACCATCAAGGATCAGGTACCGGATACCATTGACGGTTATCAGTTGTTCTGGGGCGGGGAAATGCGCATGACCCTTGATATTTATCGGGATTTAGCCGGTGCCTTGCTGGTGGCCTTGTCATTTATCTATTTGCTTCTGGTTGCGTACTACCGTTCTTTCAGAATTCCTGTGGTGGCAATGTCCGCCATCCCTTTAGGCCTAATTGGGGTTTTTGGTGGGCACTGGCTAATGGGACAGATGTTTAGTGGCCCCTCTATAATCGGCATCATTGCTCTCTCTGGAATAGTTGTTCGCAATTCCTTATTGATTATAGATTTTGTCCTGGATTACATGAAAGAGGGCATGCCTCTATATGATGCAATCAAAGAAGCGGGTGCCGTCCGCCTGCGACCGATCCTTCTTACAGCACTTACTACAGTTATGGGTACCACCGTCATGCTGACCGATCCTGTATTTGGGGGCTTGGCAATCTCTTTGATATTCGGCACCATCTCCGCCACAATCCTGACCATGATTGTGGTCCCAACCGTCCTTTATCTGGTGCTGCGAAACAAAACCAATCCCGAATTAAATTCTGTCTCAGGAGAGTTTTCATGATGTGCTCTTCCGCTCTTAGATGTTTTTGCTGGATTTTCCCCTTGCTGGGAATATTGACTACAGTTTCCGTACACGCTGAGACGCTCCCACAGGCGTGGGAAATAGCTTTAGCTGAGAATCATAGCCTCAAGGCGGCGAAAGAAACCGTAGCATCGGCGGAGGAACAATTGCAAGCGGCCAAGGCCGTTAGACTCCCTGGCCTTTCATTTAAATCAGGATACACAGCGCGGGACAAAGAACCGCAATTAATAGCCTCTCTAGGGCCGACCGTAATGGCATTACCTATTGAGAATAAATACAGTTTATCCTATCAGGCAACAGCTTCTATACCGCTGTACACCAGTGGTCGCATTACAAGTGGTATTGATGCAAGCACAGCAACGATCAAAGCATCTGAAGCCGATGAGGAAAGTGTTAGGCTGAATCTAAAAATGCAGGTAGCCGAAGCCTATGTGTTTGTTTTACGCGCCCAGCGCGGACTCGAAGTGGCAGAAAGTCATGTGGTGAGCCTTGAGGCCCATGAACGTGATGTGCTTGCTCTCTATAAGCAGGGGATGGTCGCCAAGAACGATCACTTAGCCTCCCATGTCTCTCTGGCCGACGCCAGACAGCAAATGATTCAGATCGAAAACAGCCTGGATTTGGCTCAAGCCTCTTTCAACCGGCTTCTCCAGCGATCATTAGACCATGTGAACACATTGGAAGAATTACCACTTGAGAACATCAACGAAGCCATTCCGGTTCTGACCCAAAAAGCTCTTAACCAACGTAGTGAGCTTGTGGCATTGAGCAAAAGAATTCAGGCCACGCGGAACCAGGCAACAGGCGTCCGAGCCGAAGACCTGCCTCAGATTGCATTGGCAGGTGGATATGGGTATCAACAAAACGACTACCTTGTTGATGAAGGTCAATGGTCTCTCACGCTTGGATTACAATGGAACTTGTTTGATGGAGGTGTTTCCAATCACAAAGCCAATGCCATAGTCCGGCAGGCAAACGCCCTGCAGGAGCAGTATAACGATTTTTCTTCTATCATTTCATTGCAAGTCCGACAAGCATGGCTGGATCTTCAGGAAACACAAAAGCGTATACAGGTTACAAGCAAAGCCATTGCTCTAGCGGAGGAGAACATCAAAGTAAGCAAAAATCGTTACAGTTCCGGCTTAGCAACGAATACAGAAGTTCTAGATGCCGAGAGCCTGCGAACCAAGAGTCAATATAATCACGCAAACGCTCGTTACGACAGAATGTTAGCGATATTAAGCTTAAAACGAACCATTGGCGAATTGTAAATGAAGACGTTTAGCAGACCATACCAGTGATGGTTATAGAGACAAAGACTGCTAAAAAACGGAAAGGACAACCAATAGATTGAAAAACAACGGTCAAAAAATCCCTGGGAAAATAGGTTTGGCTCTGGGCAGTGGCTCCGCACGAGGGTGGGCACATATCGGAGTGGTTCGGGCTTTGTCCGAAGCTGGCATCAACATAGATTATATTGCTGGCACCAGTATCGGCTCGGTGGTCGGAGCTGTCTATGCTTCGGGTAACATTGACACCCTGGAGGAGGTTGTTCTCCAACTTGACTGGAAGCAGATCGCTTATTTCTTTGATGTCGTTTTACCGAAATCGGGTCTTATTGATGGTAAAAAGTTGTCAGCCTTCGTCCGCAGTCATGTGAACGGGGTAAACATAGAAGAGCTTCCTATACCTCTTGGTGCCGTATCAACGGACCTAGCCACGGGAGATGAGGTCATCATCCAGAATGGAGATATCATTGATGCTGTCAGAGCCAGTATTTCTGTTCCTGGGATATTTACGCCGGTTAAAAAGAATGGTGCGTTTCTGGTGGACGGTGGATTGGTGAATCCGGTTCCTGTAAGTGTTGCAAGGCAGATGGGTGCTGATTTTGTTATCGCGGTTGATCTGAACCATGGCATTGCTGCTGAAAAAGGATTTCGCCAGACGGCACCCCCTCTCTTGAGTGAATCCCTCTCGGGAGACAAGGATGGACAGCTCGCAGAAAAAAAGAATAAAATCTTGGAGCTATTGAACCACAGAATAGCTTCGATTGATTTTTCTGCCCTATCGCAGATAAGGGAGTGGATGAAGACGGAACCGGCCCCCAACATTTTTGAAGTATTAACATCCTCCATCAATATTATGGAAGCACAAATTACAGCGACAAACCTCAAGACCGACCCACCTGACCTTTTGATCCAGCCCAATCTGAGTCATCTCAAGTTCCTTGAATTCAACCGTGCAGAAGAAGCTATTGCAGAAGGATACAAGGAGACCAAGGCACAGCTTGACCGTATTTTAAGTCGGAAATTTGTTAGAAATCACGACTGCCAGGAAGCTTTCAACGTTACTAGAATGCAGGATCAGTAAGAATCTTGCTTTCGTCAATCTGAACCATCCCAAGCAATGTGGGAGGATAAACAAGAAACTCTCTTCTTTGACCTCGACTCCTGAACGCGTATAATTGGCAACATCCTATTTGTGTAGGTTTCAAGAATTCGGGAGACGATTTTGAAGGTTCTATCCATCAATGGCAGCAGGAGATCAGATATCAGGAAGGTTTAATCTTTACTGGAATGTAGCGTCTATAGGGATTTAGCTTTATTGCCAACGGCACTCTTCACGAGACAACTAAGGACCAGAGGAATAAATCCTCCGGCCCTTAGTGTCGAATATTGATTTAGATAATTTTACATGGCTGCTTTTCTTGCTGCCTCTAACCAACCGTTCCACTTTTCCTGGTGTTTGGCAATCCACTCTTTGACGTGTCGATTGATATCTTTCTGCGATTTTTCACCTTCTTGCATTCTGGTGTTTTGCGCATTGATATCACCGAGGGGCAGAGTGAAGACTTTAAAGAACTCTTTCGCAGCAGGATTCGCGGCAAGGAATTCCTTGTTGGCAACTATCTGGATGTCAGCAGCTACAAAACCAAGCTTGATTGGATCACTGACTGCACCGGTAATGCCACTCATGGTCAAGCGATCAACCTGAGGCTCTTGGGCTTCTGTCGGTTTGATCTCGGGGACGTTCATCCAAAGCACATCTTCGCCAGGCTTAAATTTAAAGATGGTCCAGTTTGGCGCCCAGGTGTAGAAAAAGACAGGCTTGCCGGATTTATAACGGGCCAGGGCATCGGCCATACTCGCCGAATAAGCAGCTTTAATCGGTTTGATGTCATCTTCCAGGCCGTAGGCCTTCATATGAAAATCGATCGTTTTTTCGCAGCCCCAACCAGCAGGACAAGCCGTTAAATCCGCTTTGCCATCGCCGTCAGCGTCAAACGCAGCTTTGACTTCAGGACGTTTGAAGTCGGCAATGGATTGAATGTTGTATTTTTCCACGTCCCTTTTTGAAACCAGGTAACCTTGCAAGCCACCAGCTTTGACGACATAACCGACTTTCTCACCCTTCTCGTAAAAGTTTTTCGGCATTTGACCGTCGTGGACCGGGAACCAACCGTTGGTCCAGTAGTCGAGATCACCCAATGCGAGAGCTTGATAAAAGAGTGGGTTTGAAAGCTCTTTTGGCTTCTTGACATTGTAGCCAAGCTCTTTCAGGCCGGCACTTACCAGAGCTTCCTGAAAGTAGCCTGTATTCCAGGTTGCGCGGGCAGGTTGAACTTTGATGCCTTTGCCGGGCTTTTGCTGGTCAGCTAAAGCTGGTATTGATAGAGCCAACATCAGTAGAACTAATAAAATACGTTTCATACTTTTCTCCTTTTAACTGTATGGGTGAATGCATCTTTAAAGGTTATTTTTGAGACATCCCTTGAGTAATCCGATCAAGCACCATCGCCAAGAGAACAATCGATAATCCACCGATGGTGGCCAGGCCAATCTCCAGAGTGTTCAAGCCTTGCACTACTGGATTTCCCAAGCCACCAGCACCAATCAGCGCTGCAATAACAACCATCGACAGTGCCATCATAATGGTCTGGTTAAGCCCCGCCATAACGGATGGCATAGCGAGCGGAAACTGGACCTTGCGTAAAACCTGCCAGGGCGTGGCACCAAAAGCGAGTGCCGCTTCAACCAGTTCAGGATGAACCTGGCGGATGCCGAGACTGGTCAGACGAATAATCGGCGGCAGAGCAAAGACGATGGTTGCCAGGATGCCGGAGACCGTACCAATACTGAAGAGCATGACCACCGGAATCAGGTAGACAAAGGCCGGAGTCGTCTGCATGGCATCGAGGAACGGTCGCAGGAACATCTCGAAACGATCACTGCGCCCCGCCATGACGCCGAGAGGTATCCCGGCAATAGCACAAAACAATACTGAGCAGATCACCATCGCCAGGGTCGTCATGGTGTCTTCCCAGAGACCGAGATAACCAACGAGCAGGAAAGAGAGGACAGTAAAAACAGTCACCCTTTTCCCGGCGTAACGCCAGGCGGCAACGGCGAAAAGAATGATCACCACAAACGGTGGCAGGGTGGAGAAGATCCATTCCAGCCCTTCCAGGCTGATCTCGACCGGTACTTTGATGACCTGGAAAAAGTCACGATAGTTGAGCACCAACCAGTCAACAAAGGTTTGGACCCATTCATCAAGTGGTATCAGCTGTTCATCAAAATTAAAAATTCGCATCAGTCTCACTTCTCTCCGTATGGTTTATCAGACCGTCACTTCTGTTGTTTCCTGTTCGCTGCGGTGTAAAGTGCGTAGGAATAGATTCTTGGATACGGCACCCAGATACTTATCGTTATCACCTAGGATTGGTATCGGCCAGGGATGGCTTGCCACGTCGGGCAGGATGTCCTGCATCGAGTCAGTGGCATGTGCTGTTACGATCCCGTCAAGATAAGCGTTAGAGATCAAGTGAGGTTGTTCCTCCTGGTCAAGCATGTTGCGCAGCGAGTCAGATGAAACGATGCCCTTGAAGATGCGGTCGGCATCAACCACATAGCCGTAATCACGGTCATTCTTGATCAGTCTTTGTAGCGCCGCCCGCGGGTTCTTGCCCTCCGTAATTGGTATGGTCACCTGACTATCTCTGGCGATATCCCCGGCAGTAAGAATGTTGGTTGGATCAACACCACGGAAGAAGGCGCGCACGTAATCATCGGCCGGGTTCTGGAGAATTTCTTCAGGGGTGCCCACCTGAACCACGCTGCCACCTTCCATGATGGCGATCCGGTCACCAATACGCATCGCTTCATCGAGATCGTGGGAGATAAAGACGATGGTTCGTTTCGCCTTCGCTTGCAGTTTAAGAAGTTCATCCTGCATTTCGGTGCGGATCAGGGGGTCAAGCGCTGAGAAAGCCTCGTCCATCAAGAGGATGTCGGGGTCGACCGCCAGTCCTCGAGCCAAACCGACTCTCTGCTGCATACCCCCAGAGAGTTCATCCGGCATGCTACCAGCCCAGGCTTCCAGGCCAACCTGCTCCAGAGCCTGCAATGCCCGTGCTTCACGGGTTTGCTTATCGATACCGTCCATCTCAAGGCCAAAGGCGGCATTTTGCAGAACCGTCATGTGTGGCATCAGGGCAAAGGACTGGAAAACCATACTCATTTTCTTGCGCCGCATCTTGACCAATTCATCATTGGTCATACTGACGATATCTTCGCCATCGATAAAGACCTGTCCAACGGTTGGCTCGATCAAACGGTTGAGCATCCGCACCATGGTCGATTTTCCAGAGCCGGAGAGGCCCATGATGACAAAGATTTCTCCGGTATAGATTTCGAAGCTGGCATTCTGTACGCCGATCGTTGTCTCGGTCTTTTCAAAAATTGCCTCTTTATCCAAGCCTTTTTCAAGCATGGTCATGGCTTTTTTCGGATGAGGACCGAATATCTTGAACAGGTTTTTAACTGAGACTTTGACCTCAGATTGTGACATTTT
>DAOWJU010000047.1 GCA_030640215.1 Desulfuromonadales bacterium | reverse complement strand
GTCAGAAGTCTCCTGACTTCCAGATCCTCGTCATGTCGGATCATCCTAGTCAGGAGGCGGAACAGAGCGTACGCAACTTCGGTGTGTCGACTCTGTTCCCCAAACCGAAAAAATCTGATGTTCTTGATGAGCGCGGTCGTGATGGCTTGATCGCCCTGGTTGATGCAATTGTCGCCCTCAGTGAAAAGCCTGCCGACGATGAGCCTGCAACGGAAGGCATGTACAACATCGGCGCGGAGCTACTCAAGGAGATGGGAGAGGCTGCAACTGGTTCCTCGCCGCAAGTTGCGCAACAGTCTCCAGGGTTGCATCTGTTGCGTGGAATGCTTCAAGAGTTGAGCAACCCTTCTCTCGGCGGCGGGATTATTTTGCTGATTCTTCGTTTTGCCAGCGAGTTGATGAATCGGGCTGTGATTCTGTTGGTCAAGGAAGATGAGATTGTTGGTCTGGGACAGTTTGGCATTGAATTAGAAGGTGAGTCTGCAGATGTTCGGGTGCGCAACATCAGGCTGCCAAAAGCAGAGAAGCACGTTTTTACTGAGGCTTTGCAATCCTTTGCTCCCTACCGTAGAGAACCGAGGGAGACGAAGTTGAACGATTACTTCTTCGATCAGTTGGGCGGGGAACGTCCTGGTGAGGTTTTTGTCGGTCCGTTGATCAGTGAAGGCAGGGTGGTCGCTGTCCTTTATGGCGATAATCTGCCTGATGAAAAACCGGTTGGTGATACAGAATCGCTGGAAATCTTTCTCTCTCAGGCCGGGCTGGCGATGGAAAAAGCTCTACTTGAGCGCCGCATGATGAGTAAAGGTTAGGGTCGTAGGGCTAGCTTTAATACTTTATAGCTTTATAGCTGGTCCTTATCCTTGTAGCCGTCCTCTTAAGGAGTCTGCTGTAGTGAACAAGAAAATTCTGATAGCTGAAGACTCGCTGACCATGCGCTCGCTGATTGTTTCGACAATCGCGGCGATGGGTGACTATGAGACCGTTGAGGCGGCTAATGGTTTTGAGGCCTTGCGGATTTTACCGCGCGAAAAAGTCGATCTGATCATTACTGACATCAATATGCCGGATATCAACGGTCTCGAATTGGTCAGTTTCATTCGTAATAACGAAAACTATCGAGAGACCCCGCTCTTTATCATCAGCACTGAAGGAAGTGAGCGTGATCGTGAGAAGGGGATGGCTCTCGGTGCCAATGCCTATCTTGTCAAACCTTTTGCCCCGGATCAGTTGCAACAGCTGATACGCGAATACCTGGAGGGGTGATTTGTCCGATAAGAGCTCTTCACAGGCCCTCAAGGATTTCATCAGCGAAACCGAGGAAATTATCGGGTCACTAAATCTTGATCTGGTCACGCTGGCAGATTCTGTCGATTCCGGTGATTGCGATCCTGATGTGCTCAATGGTATTTTTCGAGGAGCTCACTCTATCAAAGGTCTGGCTGGCATGTTTGGCTTTGATGACCTTTCTGAACTTTCCCACGCCATGGAAAACCTGCTGGACGGTTTACGCCTCGGCAAAGTTCCTTTTAACCAATATCTGGTCGACACTCTCTTCAGCTCTCTCGACGTTCTGATCAATCTGATAGATGGCAAAAACAACGATGAGAACTTCACCCTCGACCTGGGTCCCATCCTGGCGCAGATGAGTCAGGCGGCCGAGGGCGATGAACAAGTTGAGGAAGACCCTCTGGCCGGTCTGAATATCGATTCAACCATACTGAATGTTCTCACCGAGTATGAAGAACATCGGCTGCTTGAAAATGTTCGCAAGGGGCGACAGATTCATATGCTGAGGATGGATTTTGACTTATCCAGCTTTGACCAGGAACTTGCTGAAATTACTCAGCAACTCAAACAGCAGGGTGAGGTCGTCAGCACGCTGCCATCGGTCGGTGATATCAGCGAGCGGATCGCTTTTCAGATTCTTTTCGGCAGTGACTTGAATCCGGCTGATATCGAACTGCTGCTGAGTCGTGAGAATATTGATATTCACACCTATGGTGCTGTGGTTGCTGAACCTGAGCCGGATGGTTTTGTTCTTGAAGAGCCAGCTGCGATCGAAACTGTTACAGCTGAGCCGAGTGCGCCTGTGGTGGTTGAGGATGCTGATGGCGGCAGCAGCTCATTGCGGTCGATCAGCCGCACAGTCAGGGTCGATATAGACAAGCTTGACCTGCTGATGAACATTGTTGGCGAGCTGGTCCTCTCAAAGAGCGCTATTATCAATATCGGTGATCGTCTGAAGGGTACTGATGAAAAAGAGCTGGCCACAGATCTTGCTAAAACCACACGTATTCTTGAGCGCCGTTTGCATGAACTGCAGAAAGGTGTCATGGACGTGCGCATGGTGCCGATCGGCCAACTGTTCGACAAAATGACCAGGATTGTACGACGGGTTTCCAACGAACAGGACAAGAAGGTCGCTCTTGATATTAAGGGCGCAGATACCGAGCTTGACAAACTGATCATTGAGGATGTCTCCGATCCACTCATGCACATTATCCGCAATGCGATCGATCACGGACTCGAGTCTCCGTCAGAGCGCCGCGCCGCTGGTAAACCTGAGAAAGGGCTTATTCAGCTCTGGGCTTTCCAAAAAGGTAATCATGTCGTCATCGAAGTGCATGATGATGGTCGTGGTATCGATACCGAGAAGGTCTGTCGCAAGGCGGTCGAAAAGGGCTTGATCTCTGCATCCCAGACACTGACCGATGAGGAGACCTTTGAATTGCTCTTTATGCCTGGTTTCTCGACCCGTGATGAAGTCAGTGATCTCTCCGGGCGCGGGGTCGGCATGGATGTCGTCAAGAACAACATCACCGCACTTTCCGGTATGATCGAGGTCAAAAGCAGGCCGGGGCAAGGTTCCAGTATGATCATTACCTTGCCGATCACTCTGGCGATTATTAAAGCGCTGATTGTGCGAGTTGATGAAAAAACCTATGCTATTCCGATTAACTCTGTGCTTGAGACTCTGATGATTGATGCCGATGCCATTCAGACTGTCGAACGGCGTGAAGTGATCGAGCTGAGAAAAAGCACCGTACCGCTGTTGCGGCTCGACCAGGTCTTTGATCTGACCACAGCGAACGATAACGATGAACGCCGTCTCTTTATTGCCATTGTCGGCCTGGCTGAAAAGCGTATGGGGTTTGTTGTTGATGAACTTCTGGGGCAGCAGGACGTTGTTATCAAATCTCTTGGCAACGCTCTCGGTTTTGTCAAAGGGATCGCCGGAGCCGCTGAACTGGGCAACCAGAAAACTATTCTGGTGCTTGACGTTGCCGGGCTGATGACCGAAGCGTTGCGCGGTGAGTCTTCAATCAATTCATGACTTGTTGCGAGTGCCTAAATGTATGAAGCTTATTTCGGGCTGCGTGAAAGGCCTTTCAGCAAAACTCCCGATCCGCGCTTCCTTTTCCTGAGCCGTGGCCATCGAGAGGCCCTTGCTCGTATGCAGTACGCGGTTGAGGAACGGGATCTGGTTCTGCTGACCGGTGAGATAGGCTGCGGCAAGACGACCCTGTCGCGTGCTTTGATGGATGCTCTTGACGACAGCTTCAAGGTCGTCTGCCTGATAAATCCGCGTTTGACGCCGCTGGAGTTTTTGCGCAGCCTGGCACGTCATCTCGGTGCTGCTGAGCCAGCCCGTTTCAAAGTCGATCTGCTTGAGCAGATCGGCAAGATACTCTTTGAGTATTATGAAAAAGGCATGACACCGGTTGTTGTTATCGATGAAGCGCAGCTGGTACCGCACAAGGAGACCTTTGACGAAATCAGGTTGTTGACCAACTTCCAACTCGATGATCGCAACTTGATCAGTATTGTCCTCATGGGACAACCGGAGCTGAAACGTCGACTCAAACATCGTGCTTATGAAGCGTTGAGGCAGCGGATCGGGATGCAGTATGATTTGAAACCTCTTAACCTTGAGGAAACGGCTGAATATCTTGATTTCAGAATCATCAAGGCTGGTGGCCGACCGGGCCTCTTCAGCTCGGTGGTGGTTGAGGCTATCTATGCATATTCTTCAGGAATACCGCGCATGATCAATCATGCCGCTTCTCTGGCCCTGCTCGAATGCTTCGGCAGGGGAGATGATCAGGTTGTAAAAGCGGCCATAGACGCTGTTATGTTGGAACTGGAGAACTCTCTGGGTTAAAATTAGGGATATCGCAGAAATACGTAAAAAAGCAAAATTGCAGACCAAGGTTCAAGTCGAGCCTCAGGTTGAGACTGAGCCATTCGTCGAAACTGATGAACTGGCAAAGGATGATAACCTTGTTGTTGAGACTGCGGAGCCCGGGCAGGCACCTCATGAGGCACAAAAAGAGGCTTCGGGTCCTGTCACATCAGCAGATCAACTGGTTGCGCTTGATGAAGATGCTGTTGTGACTCAGAAAAGCATTGACGGCTTGGACCAGCTCTTTGCCGCTACTGAAGAGTTTGTTCTGGCTACGGATGAGTCGTATGCGGACATGCTTGACAATCAGGTCGGCTCGCAAGTCCAAAACAGTCGTCAGTATCTTGCTTTCAACCTTTGCGATGAAGAATATGCGCTGGACATCAGAAGAATTAGCGAGATAATCAAAGTTAGGGAATTTACTGATATTCCCAGAGTTCCTGAATTTATTCTGGGGATTATTTCCCTGCGGGGTGTCGTGGTTCCGGTTTTTGATCTGCGGCTACGGCTTAACCTTGGTACCTCGGAGCTGACATCGACCTCTCGTATTGTGGTTTGCCAACAGGACGACGTCACCGTTGGCCTTCTGGTCGACAGCATTAACCAGGTTGTCAGTCTCACTGATGAGGAAGTTGAACCGCCGCCGGGAGTTCTGTCTGGTCTGGACCGTGAAATGGTCTCCGGGATTGGTCGTTATCAGGGGCGTATGATCATTTTATTGAATTTGCATAGTGCACTGAATGTTGAACTGAATGAGCGCTGAGTTATATTGACCTTTCTTATGAGGAGATTACCGTGATCAAGAAAAAAATTCTGATCGTTGAAGATGAAGAGAGCTTGCTCAAACTGGAGAGTATTCTGCTGACATCCAAAGGCTATGAGGTGCATGGTGTTGGCGATGGCCAGGCCGCACTTGATGCTATTGCCAAGGTTAAGCCGGATCTGGTCCTGCTCGATATCATGCTTCCGGAAATTGATGGTTTTGAAGTTTGTCGGCGCATCAAGGCTGATGATGAGACCAAGAACATTCCAGTGGTTATGCTGACGGCCAAGAAAAGCCGTGAAGATATGGCCCGTGGCGAGCAGGTTGGTGCTGACTGGTACATCACCAAGCCGTTTAAGTCGGCCATGGTCATCGAAACTATTCAGAGATTTATTGACTGATTATGTCGACACATAGCGGTGAAATATCTTTAGCTGTGTCTGACGAAAAAAAGCAGCGTCATGAGGTTCAGCTCGCTTGCTTCAAGGTCGGGATGGAGTTATATGCTCTTGATATAATGAAGATCAAGGAGATCATCCGCCCGCAAAAGCTGACGGCCATTCCCAAGGCGCCATCTTTTATCGAAGGTGTCATTAACTTGCGTGGTGCAGTGATCCCGGTTGCTGATATGCGTAAGCGTTTTGACCAGCCCATCAGTAAAGAAAATCGCAAGAATCGTATCGTGGTCTGTTCTCTTGCTGGCAGGATTATTGGTTTGCTGGTCGATGAGGTGACCGAGGTAAAGCGTTTCAGCCGCCAGGAAATTGCGCCGGCTCCGCAGTTTATCAAGGGCCCCAACGCCGATTATTTCCTTGGTGTCGCCCGCCGCGATGACGACTTGATCATGCTGATTGACTTGGAAAAAGTCCTTTCAACTCACGAAAAAATCGAACTGCAGAAACTGAGTCACGAATAAATACGACAGACTTTTAGTTTGAAACGTGTTTGTACCGTAAATTACCAGTCTCCCTGTTGAGGTTTGTTGATGATTGTAAAATGTCCTGCCTGTGCTGCCCGCTTCCGCCTGGATCGTAAAAAACTTGCCGGGAAACGGGTCACATTGCGTTGTGCTCGCTGTCGAAGCCCATTCAAAGTAGAGCTTCCGCACAGTGGCCCGGCGCAAGCAGAGAGAAAAGTGCGCGTGATGATTGCCCATAGTGATCGTGAACTGTGTGGCACGATCAAAGATATTGTTGAACATGCCGGTTATGAAGGTGTGCTCGGCCACGATGGTAGAGAAGTTCTTGCGGCTATGGACGCGGTTCGCCCTCAAGTTGTCGTTGTTGACGTCGCCCTGCAAGGTCTCTATGCATTTGAAGTCGTTGATACGCTCAGGCGTCGCCCCGGGCTCGACAACGTTAAGATTATTCTCCTCTCTTCCGTTTACAATAAGGCGGCTTATAAACGTCACCCTAATTCGCTCTATGGTGCCGATGATTATATTGAAAAACACCATATTCCTGATGATCTGATTCTCAAAATTAACCGTTTGCTGGTGGGTGCTGCTGAAGCTGTTACCCCCGCTGAGAATGGTGAAGCGGAAGAATCTGGTAAACAACTCTCCGCTTCTGAGAGTGAGTCTCAGACACTCGATTTCATCCACTCTGTGAACAAGAAGATACAGACCGCTGAAGAACATGAAGTCTCTGCAGATGGTGTGCCTGAGCGTGAACGGGCCGAACGGCTTGCCCGTATCATTGTCTCTGATATCTCTCTCTATTATCAGAACCGGATCGATGAGGGGATTCTGGAAGGTAACTGGTCGGAACTGTTGGCTACCGAGATAAAAGAGGCCCGGCGTTTATTCAGTGACCGATTCCCCAGCCCTGTCATCCAGAACAGCAAAATTCTGGAGGCTGCTTTTCTTGATCTTTTGGAAAAACGGCGACGGGAATTGGGGGCTTAGGGCCTACTGTTGATGTAACACTGGAGGCAGGGTGACGGGTGGGAGGAACGGGAAGAATGATGGAAGAACTTAATCGAATTAGCAATGCCTTGAACTCCCAGGATGAAGAGGTTCGCCTGCAGGGGTTGCGTGACCTGGCTGATGGTGATCCACTTGCCGGGCTTGACCTGATCTTTGCGGCGTTTGGCGATACCAACTGGCGGGTGCGTAAGCAGTCGATTGACTTGTTTCTGAGTATGCCGATCAGTCGCGAGTTGGTCGGTGAGATTATCGAGCTTCTCCATGCTGAAGAAAATGCCGGTCTGCGAAATGCTGCGGTTGAAACCCTGTCACGTCTGGGCAGGGACGCTGTACCGATGCTTCTGGACCAGGCTGGTTGCCCCGATCATGATGTCCGCAAATTTATTATTGACATCCTTGGTGACATCGCCGATCCGGAGGCCATTCCAACGCTGATCCGTGGTCTTGAGGATGATGACAGCAATGTGCGCGCTGCTGCAGCTGAGAACCTCGGCAAACTGAAAACAGCGGATGCCGTGCCTGCTCTGCTCAAAGCTATGCAGCGTCCGGATCTTTTGCTGCAATTTACCATCCTCGACGCTTTGAGCAGAATCGCCTCTTCGGTATCACTGGCGGAACTCCTCCCCTATAAAAATGAGAAGCTGCTTCGTAAGGCATTGATTGATTGTCTTGGCAAGGCGGGAGACGCTTCGGCAGTCATTGAACTGGTTGCAGCCTTGACAGACCCCATGCGCAATGTGCGTGAAGCTGCTGTCCTGGCTCTGGTAGAGGCTTCTGGACGCTACCCGGAACAAGTCAAACAGCAACTCGCTGACTGCGAAAAGGGACCGGCAGCGGCAGCTGTCTCCGGTTATCTTGATGATGAATTTAATGATTCCCTGAAACGGGCGTCAATCAGAGTCCTTGGTTGGCTTGGTGCTGCGGATGTTGTTGAACCTCTGTTGCGACTGCTGGAATATGAATCTCTGCAACAGGAGGCCCTTGCAGCCCTGGTTGATATTGGCTCTGCCAACTGCCAGGCATTGCTTGTGACATGGCCTGCTGTTGAAGGTAGCCAGCGTGCCTACCTCGCCTATGTCCTGGGCGAGGCGTGCTGCTCCGAGAGCCTGCCGCTGCTACAGCAGGGCTTGCGCGACGCTGATCCTCAAATTGTCCGTATGTCTGCCTATTCTCTTGGTAAAATCGGGGCAGTTCAGATGCTTCCGGATCTGATCACTTGTCTGCAGAGCGATTCCAGTGAGGTTCAGGAAGCAACCTCACAGGCTTTGGTTGCGCTGGGACAGCAGTTCCCGAATGAGACCTTCGCTGCGCTACAGCCACTTTTGGCTCACATTGATCCTATGCAGAGAATGTTTGCTGTGATGGTCTTGAGGGAGCTGGACAATCCTGCCGTTCTGGATGCTTTAAGTCTGGCAATCAAGGATTCTGCGGTCGAGGTCAGGAGGGCTGCGGTTAAAGTCTTTGAGCGTTATGACGTTGGTGAACATATCAGCACGCTCCTCCTTTCTTTAACTGATGAGGACGCCGAAGTGCGGCGGGCTGTTGTTGAGATTCTGGGTAACTGTAATGATGAAGACGCACTCGACGGTTTGCAGCTTGCGTTGCAGGATGAGGATGTTTGGGTGAGGTCATCCGCTGTGCGTGGTCTGGCCAGAATTGCTGGTGAACGTTGCAGACCCTTGGTGGAGCAGGCTCTGACTGATCCTGTTGGGCTGGTGAGTATTGCCGCTTTGGAAACCCTCGCTGATCTTGCTGGCGCCAATGCCTGCCCCCAGATGATCGCTGCCCTGGATCATGCCGATGAGGAAGTTGTGACTGCGGCCATGAACCTGTTGACCCATTATGGGGCTGGAAACTGGATTAATGATCATGCCGAGAGATTGATTAATCATCCTTTCTGGATGGTTCGCGCCCAGATTGCCAGAAGCGCAGTTGAAGCGCTTGGCGCGAGTGCACGGACCCTGCTGGAAGCCAGGTTGGCTGTCGAAACCGAGGAAGTGGTGCGCCAACAGTTGACGGAACTCCTTGCTGAGCTAGCGGTGAACTGACGCAATCTATGCTATTCCTAACTCCTGAAATACCAATGAGTACTGATGAATTTCGTTTGTTACGGGATTTTGTCTACCAGCATTGTGGGTTGAATTTTACCGAGGATTCCAAATATTTATTGGAAAAGCGCCTTGGTAAGCGTCTGCAGTTGCACAATCTGAAATCATTCAAGGACTATTATTACTTTTTGCGCTACAACCCGAATAAAGATCAGGAACTTTCTGAGGTTATTGATCAATTAACAACCAATGAAACCTATTTTTTCAGAGAGGACTTTCAACTCAAGACCTTTGTCGAGGATATCCTCCCTGAGATTCGCAAACGTAAAGAGAAGACAGGCGAGAAGACTCTGCGTATCTGGAGCGCCGGATGTTCATCTGGCGAAGAGCCTTATACCATAGCGATGCTGCTCCTCGATCAGCACTGGCTGAAATCCTGGCGTGTTGAAGTTGTCGGCACAGATATTAGCCAGCGGGTTCTGCATATGGCTCGCGAAGGAGTCTATGGCGACGCATCCTTCCGCAGTACGGATCCCTTGCAAAAAATGCGATTTTTTACCGATATCAAAGGGAAGTCGCGTATTAAGGATGAAGTCAGAAACTTGGTTTCAATCAGCTATCTAAACCTGTTTGATACGGCCAGGATTGCTCTGTTGGGAAAAATGGATGTGATCTTCTGTCGCAATGTCATTATCTACTTCGATCCGGCCGGGAAAAAAAAGGTCATTGAAAACTTCTTTCAGCGGCTGGTTCCTGATGGTTTCCTGTTGCTGGGTCACTCGGAATCTCTGATAAATCTCAGTACCTCATTCCAGTTGCGACATTTTCAGCACGACATGGTTTACCAGAAACCTCAGGCGACAAACAGGGCTACCGGAGGACTTTTATGACCTCCGGTAAAGTCAGGGTGCTGGTTGTAGACGATTCTGCCTTTAATCGTCGCACGATTGTCAAGATGTTGGAATCTCTGCCTAATGTTGAAGTTGTCGGCTATGCCTGCGATGGTGAAGAGGGCTTGCGCAAGGTGATTGATCTGCGTCCGGATCTGATTACCCTCGATCTGGAGATGCCGCGCATGGATGGCTTCACTCTTTTGCGCATTGTTATGCAGAAACAGCCCACTCCAATTATTGTTGTCTCTTCAAGATCCGATGATGAGGATGTTTTTAAGGCTCTGGAGCTTGGTGCTGTTGAATTTGTGCCAAAACCGTCTTCAAAGGTTTCGCCGATTCTAATGGATATTCGCGAAGAACTTCTGGCAAAAGTCCGGGAAGTTACTTCTGCTAACCTGAAGAATGTTATGGCCCGTACCATAACAACCAGTCAGACTCCTGATAAGGCTCCAAATCGCTCCGCCAGGCTCAATGATTTTACTGATGCTGTGCGACAGAATTTCCGGATGGTTGTGATCGGCTCATCGACTGGTGGCCCGCCCGCTTTGCAGAATATCTTTTCTGCAATTCAGGATGAAATCCCCGTTGCCTTTGCCGTTGCTCAGCATATGCCGCCAGATTTTACCCGTGCTTTTGCCGAACGACTCAACCGTTTCTCTGCCCTCAAAATACGTGAGGCAGAGAATGGGGATATTGTGAGGCCGGGTGAGGTTTTGATTGCTCCTGGGGGTAAGAACCTTGAGTTCTTTCCGAAAGGCAAAGATGTAATTGCCAAGGTCTCTGAACCAAAAGGACATCAGCGTTATCTGCCTTCAGTAGATACCATGTTCTCAAGCGCTGCGACGATTTTTGGTCGTCGCTTGCTCGGTGTGGTGCTTACCGGGATGGGCAATGATGGTGCCATGGGGGTACACGCCATAAAACAGAATGGCGGTTCTGCTTTTGCCGAAGCTGAAGAGAGTTGTGTCGTCTTTGGCATGCCTAAGGAAGCCATTGCGACCGGCATGGTTGAGAAAGTCGTTGCTTTGCCCTTGATCTGTAAAGAGATTCTGCGCTATTGCGGATATGGCGGTTGACCATGAGATTGTCAAACTATGGCTCTTCGCAATAAATTTCTCTGCCCTGCATTCATGAGTCAATTCCAGGATTATTAACTCTGGATATTTTCCTGCAGGATTGTTATTATTCACAGGTTTTAGCTGATGTCCAAAACAGAGACTTATGCTGCACCCAGGAAGAGTCTCATGATGGGTATTAAATCCAGGAGTTTGTGGCGCTACGCGTTGTCAGCTCTGATAGACCGTTGAGAATAATAACCGAGGAGTATGTTCATGAGTCATCATGACGAAGAAATAGACGCGGCTGGCCGTGCAGACGAATTCCTGCAGGTTTTTAAGAAGGGGGCTGAGTTCACTCAAGATCTCCTCAAAGAAAATGAGCGTCTCAGATTCCGTGTTGTTCAACTTGAGGAAACCCTTAAGGAAAAGGGCCATGACACTGTTGACGAGTCACCAGATGCTATAGAATTAAAAAAGAAAATCGAGGTTCTGGAGCAAGAGAAAGAAGAGATCCTGGGGCAGATAAAGGTTGTTGAAGAGGAAAATCAGAATTTTGCTAATCGGTATATTGAGATTGAAGAAGAGAATAACATGCTCGCCAATCTCTACATCGCTTCCTACCAGTTACACTCTACTCTTGATTTCAAAGAAGTTCTGCAGATTATTCTTGAAATTGTCATCAACTTGATTGGCGCTGAAGAGTTTGGTGTGCTCCTTCTGGATGAGAAAACCAACCGCCTCGAACCTGTCGCCAGTGAGGGCCTTGTGACCTCCGAATTGCCTTCTGTTGCTGTTGGCGAGGGGATTATCGGTGAAGCTGTCCATTCAGGCGAAAACTACTTTATTGATTCGATGGAAGGTTATGAGCGGGATTTTGAAAAGCCGATTGTCTGCATCCCTCTCAAAATTAAAGAGCATGTCATTGGTGTAATCGCGATTTACAAGTTATTTACCCAAAAAGACGAATTCACCAATGTCGATTATGAACTTTTCACCCTGCTGGCAGGCCACGCAGCTACGGCGGTTTTCTCGTCGCGGATGTATTCCGACTCTGAACGGAAGCTGTCGACTATCCAGGGCTTTATTGATTTACTGACCAAATAAACGGGGAGAATTTCCATGACTGGCTATAAGGTTCTTGTTGTTGAAGACTCACCCACCATGCGACAGTTGATCGTCTTTGCGTTGAAGCGTATCCGTGGCTTCCAGATCGTTGAGGCTAATGATGGCGTAGATGGCCTGAAAAAATTGAGCGCAGATAAGTTTGATCTTATTCTCACTGACATCAATATGCCGATTATGGATGGTTTAAAGTTGGTGAGCATGGTACGCAACGATCCGAATTATAAAGAAACACCGATCATTGTTATTACCACGGAAGGTGCGACAGAAGATCGTGAAAGAGCCTTGGCTCTTGGCGCTAATGAATATATTACCAAGCCGATCCAGACGATGAAAATTCTGGAGACAGTCAAGAAACTAATGAGTGTTTGATCCTCAGCTAACTTAACCATATCAGGAGGCGAGTTTGTCTAAAGAAGAAGCAATTGAAGTTGAAGGTAGTGTTATAGAACCATTGCCAAATGCAATGTTCAAGGTCGAGCTCGATAACGGGCATGTTGTTCTGGCCCACATTTCCGGGAAAATGCGCAAGTACTATATCCGCATTCTGCCCGGGGATCGGGTGACGGTAGAACTTTCGCCTTACGATCTTACTCGCGGTCGCATTACCTATCGCGCCAAGTAATCTGGTTTTCAGGTGGCTACTGCAGTTGTGCTGAACTTCTGCAGGGGCCTTGCCCATGCGAATAACCGGCTGATGCCGGTTTTCATGTTTCAGGTCGTGGAGGAAGTATGCTGGAACGCTACAAACCCTTGGAAATTGAAAAATACTGGCAGGATCAGTGGCTGGAAAATCAGCCGTGGAAAGTCTCCGAGGATGGTAATAAACCGAAATATTATCTTCTGGAGATGTTCCCGTATCCATCCGGTCGTATTCATATGGGGCATGTCCGGAATTACTCAATAGGTGACGTTGTTGCTCGCTTCAAGCGTCTGCAGGGTTACAATGTCCTGCATCCGATGGGCTGGGATGCCTTTGGGATGCCAGCGGAGAATGCTGCTATCCAGCATGGAACTCACCCTGCGGTATGGACGAAAGAAAATATTGCCAACATGCGGACCCAGCTCAAACGTATGGGACTTTCCTACGACTGGAGCCGGGAGCTGGCAACCTGTGATCCGGATTATTACCGCTGGGAACAGCTGATCTTCCTGAAGATGTTTGAGAAAGGCTTGGCCTATAAAAAGAGTGCTGCTGTTAACTGGTGCCCAGAGTGTGAGACAGTTCTGGCCAATGAACAGGTCGAAGAGGAGTGTTGCTGGCGCTGTGAGAACAAGGTCGAGCAGAAAGAGCTAGATCAGTGGTTCTTCCGGATTACCTCCTATGCCGAGGAACTGCTTGAGTGGACCGGGAAATTACCTGGCTGGCCTGAATCCGTATTGACGATGCAGCGTAACTGGATCGGCAAGAGCACGGGTGCTGAGATTGAATTTTCTGTAGAGGGCAAAGACCAGTCTGTGCGGGTTTTCACAACACGTCCTGATACATTGTTCGGAGCGACTTTCATGAGTCTGGCCCCGGAGCATCCCTTAGCCGAAACTCTCACAGTTTCGGAGCGTCGTGAAGAAGTCGCAGCATTTATCAAAAAAGTGCAGAATGTTGATCAGATACAACGATCAAGCGACGAATATGAAAAAGAGGGCGTTTTTACCGGCTCCTACTGTGTTAATCCTGTGAATGGGGCGAAGATGCCTGTGTTCCTGGCCAACTTTGTCCTTATGGGCTACGGCACTGGAGCTGTTATGGCTGTGCCGACTCATGACCAGCGCGATTTCGAGTTTGCCCGCAAATACGATCTGCCGATGCAGGTGGTGATTCAGCCAGAAGGTGAGACTCTCGATCCTGCCACGATGACTGAGGCCTGGGAAGGGCCGGGGACGATGGTCAACTCAGGCGACTTCGATGGTCTGGATAACGACGCAGGAAAAGAGAAAGTCTCAGCGGCTCTTGAAGCACAAGGTGCTGGCCAGAGCTCTGTCAACTACCGCATACGCGACTGGTTGGTGTCGAGGCAGCGTTATTGGGGAACCCCGATTCCTATTATCTATTGTAAGGATTGTGGGGCAGTTCCGGTTCCCGAACAGGATCTGCCGGTAAAGCTGCCGATTGATATAGAGTTTACCGGTGAGGGTGGTAGCCCCCTCGCGAAGCTGGAGTCTTTTGTCAATACCCCCTGTCCACAATGTGGTCAACCGGCCAGGCGGGAGACGGACACCTTTGACACTTTTATTGAAAGCTCCTGGTATTTTCTCCGCTATGCCAGCCCGCATTGTGAGACGTCGCCGGTCGATCAGGCTGCCGTTGATTACTGGCTGCCAGCAGACCAGTATATTGGTGGCGTAGAGCATGCCGTCATGCATCTTCTCTATGCTCGCTTCTGGACCAAAATCTTGCGTGATCTGGGGATGATCTCTCTTGATGAGCCTTTTGAAAACCTGCTGACGCAAGGTATGGTCTGCATGGAGACCCGCTCCTGCCCGGAGCATGGCTGGCTCTATCCGGAAGAGGTAGAAGATGGTCGTTGCTCCCGTTGTCAGGCAGAAGCTGTCTCAGGGCGTAATGAAAAAATGAGTAAGTCCAAGAAGAACGTGATTGATCCAGACGGACTTATCAAACGATATGGTGCTGATACTGCACGCCTCTTTACCCTCTTTGCTGCCCCTCCGGAAAAAGATCTTGAATGGAACGATCAGGGGGTGGAAGGGTGCTATCGCTTTCTGAACCGGATCTGGCGTCTGGTGTATGATAACCTTGCGACGATTGATGATGTCTCTGAAGTCGATACCGGAACGCTGTCGTCTGCGGCGAAGGATCTGCGCCGACTGGTTCACCGCACGATTAAAAAGGTAACTGAGGATATCGATGGCAGCTTTCACTTTAATACGGCGATTGCCGCGGTTATGGAGCTGGTGAATAGTATCTCGGCTGCTCCTGATAAAGAAGCTGCACCGGAAGTCCTGCGCGAGGCAATCGAATCAGTTGTCCGCTTGATGGCACCATTTGTTCCTCATATTTGTGAAGAGTTGTGGCAAGAGCTTGGTTATGAGGATTCACTGGATGAGTGTGGCTGGCCGGTTTGGGATGAAGACGCTCTGCTTGCTGATACTCTTCTGATCGTAGTGCAAGTCAATGGCAAGGTTCGCGGTAAGGTGACAGTCGCTGCCGACGCTGATAAAGATACCGTAGAAGCGGCAGCTTTGGCAGACACGAATGTCATGCGTTTCATTGCGGATAAAACGGTTCGTAAGGTGATTGTAGTCCCTGGTCGACTCGTCAACATAGTCGTAGGATAAAGCTAATGCGCATTGTCTCAATTCTCCCGGTAATCGCAATTCTATTTATCCTCCTGCTCGCGGGGTGTGGTTACCATACGCCCGGTTCGTCAGATAGCTGGGTTGGTGGTGACGCACGTATTCTCTATCTGCAGCTGTTTGAAAATCAGACGACGGAGCCATATCTGGAGAATTATATTACCGATGCTCTGGTTGCCGAGTTAGCCAGAACAAGGCTTGTAGAGTTGACGGAGAACCCGGCCTTGGCAGAGGTTCGGTTGGTTGGAGAGGTGAAAGATTTTAGCAGCAGCGCTCGTGCCTACGGTACATCTGACCAGATTACCGATTATCGGGCAACGATGACAGTGTCCGTAAGGCTCCTGGATAAAGAGAGTAACGAAATCCTCTGGCAGGGAAATTTACAGCGTAGTGAAGATTACCTGGCTACGGTTAACAAGAACCTGCAACTTGAAGGTGAACGTCAGGCTGCACGTCAGGCTTCAAAACGACTTGCCGAAGATATCTACAGTCAGCTGTTGAACAGTTTCTGAGGTCCTTCTCCATAATGTCTTTAAACCAATTGCGAAATATTATTCAGGCCGGATCTCTTCCCAGCCTGATTTTGCTTTATGGACAGGAATCCTATTTTGTTGAAGAGGGGCTCCAGGCTATACGTGATGCTGTCGTGCTCCCCGAGAACCGGGATTTCAACCTGACTCAGTTTTATGGACGAGACTTTAAGGCTATCGATATTATCGAACAGGCCAGAACCTTCCCGGTTTTTTCTGATCGCCGCCTGGTTATTATCAAAAACATTCACGAGGCTTCAGCAGATCAGCTGGATGGTTTGTTATCTTACATCGAGGACCCGGTTCCGGAAACCGTGTTGTTGCTCACGGCAGAGAAAATTGATGCCCGCCGCAAGATTTATCAAGTGCTTAAAAAAACTGGCACAGCAATCGAGTTTAAGAAAATATATGAGAACCAGTTACCCACGTTTGTTCGGGAACTGGCAAAATCATTTAATGTGACTTTGACTGGGGGAGCCCTGAAACTCTTCTGTAAAAGAGTCGGCACAAACCTCGTTGAAGTACAGGGTGAACTGGAAAAGCTGGTCGGTTATCTTGGTGAGCGTGATCTCGCCGACGAGAACGATGTTGCCGCCATTGTTTCTGATACTCGTATTGAGAGCGTTTTTGATTTGACAGATGCCTTGGGGCAGGGTGATAGCTCGACAGCTTTGCAATTGCTTGATCGCTTGCTGGCAGAAGGACAGGCTCCGCTCATGGTCTTGGCCATGATGACCAGGCATTTCAGGCAAATGTGGAAGATCAGAGAACTGACCGTCCAGAAGGTACCGCAAAGTGAATTCCCGAAAAGGGTTGGCGTTAGTCCCTACTTTCTAAAAGGTTTGATGCAGCAGGCGGGCAGGTTTGACAATCAGCACTACCGGCAGGTGTTTAATGCTTTTCTGGCAACGGACTTGGCTTTGAAGTCAAGTGGTGGTGATCCGAAGATGTGTATGGAGAAGCTGGTTCTTGAGATTTCGGCGCTTGGGAAAAGTAGACACTGAGGCGTACTGGGCCAAATAAAAGGAAAAGGGAGCAACCTGCTTTCAGGCGCTCCCTTTGATTCTTACTTTTATTTATTCTGCAGCAGCAGTGCTGCTGACCAGTTTGGTCAGGCGGCTGATTTTGCGGCTTGCCGTCGCTTTGTGAATGACACCTTTGGTCGCTGCCTTGTCGATGTATGGAACGACTTTCTCGAGGAGAGACTTTGCAGTCTCCATGTCGCCCTCTGCACTGGCAATACGAAGCTTCTTTACTAAGCTGCGCATGGTTGATCGAATATGAGTGTTGCGAGCATTGCGGATTTTGTTTTGACGATTACGTTTCTCTGCTGATTTGTGATTAGCCACTTTTATTTCCTCCGGAACGTTTCCTGTGTGTATTATTGTTTGAGCGTCAGATTTATATCATTCGTCGGGAGCCCAGTCAAGATAAAAAGATTCCAATATTGAAAAAAATATCGTTAAATATAAGTATGTTATGGATGGATTTCGAGGGATTAATGAAAAATAATACTACATCGTGGGTAAAATGCAGTGTCGACGGCTAGCCACGAAAAGAAACAAATAGCCAGAGCGACCAGCGTTCTTAGCATGGCGACCATGACCAGTCGGGTTGCTGGCCTGGTTAGAGATATGGTGGTTGCTGCAGTTTTCGGAGCCGGTTTGGTGACGGATGCTTTTTTTGTCGCCTTCACAATCCCCAACCTGTTGCGGAGATTTTTTGCGGAAGGGTCACTTACTGCCGCATTTGTGCCGACCTTTACGGATGTTTTGCAACAGGAAGGAACTGATGAAGCCCGCCGGGTCGTACGTATCTGCTGGACATTGCTGCTGTTGGTTCTGGCAGGTGTAACTCTGGTTGGTATCCTTTCCTCGCCCTGGCTGGTTAAACTGATCGGCTATGGTTTTTCCGGAAGTGCCGGAAAATTGGCTCTGACAGATCTTCTCAACCGGTTGATGTTTCCATATATTTTCTTCGTCAGCCTGGTTGCCCTCTTTGCCGGTGTGTTGAATGTCTCTGGACACTTCCTGGTGCCTGCACTTTCCCCTGTCATGCTGAATCTGGCCATGATCGGCTCTGCCCTGGTGCTCGCACCAAGGATGGAACAACCGATTATTGCCTTGGCCTGTGGTGTCCTGATCGGCGGGGTTGTCCAGTTTGCCATGCAGATTCCAGTGCTCTACCGATTTGGCTATGATTTACGTCTTGATTTTAATTTTCGTCATACGGCTGTTGTCAGGGTCGCTAAACTCATGGTGCCGGGAATCCTCGGGGTCGCCATTTATCAAATTAACGTGGTTGTTACCCGCCTGCTTGCCTCTTTCCTGCAGGAGGGTAGCGTCTCCTGGCTTTATTATGGCCAGCGGCTCTTTGAATTCCCCCAAGGGGTCTTTATTGTTTCTCTGGCACAGGCGGTTCTGCCGGCCATGAGCCGTCAGGCTGCGGCTGAAGATATGGATGGTTTTCGCGAATCACTTCGCTTTGCCCTGGTCCTGATCCTGCTGGTCACAATCCCGGCGACCTTGGGCTTGATTCTCTGCAATCAAGCTGTTTACAGCCTGTTCTTTATGCGTGGAAGCTTCTCTTCTTTTGATGTTTCGCAGGCGGGTCTGGCGTTGGCGTGGTACGCTCCAGCTCTTCTCTTTGTCGGTATCAGCCGTGTCGTTGTGCCATCATTCTACGCGATGAAAGACACACGTACTCCTGTCCTGGTCTCATTCTGGACACTTCTGGTCAATGTTGTCGCAGGGCTTCTGTTAATGCAATCGATGGGACACGCAGGGTTGGCTCTTGCTTTGACAATTGCTTCTGTTTTTAATGCTGTGGTTCTGACTCTGTTGCTTTCGCGTCGTCTTGGTACTCTCCACCTCTCTGAAATTCCTCGCATTCTTCTCCGTATGCTCCCGGGATTGTGTCTTATGGCTGTTGTTGTGGCTCTGATCCTTGCCCAGGTTGACTGGTTGACTCCAGGACCTTTCGTTACGCGTTTTGTTTTGCTTGGTTTTGCAGTTCTATCTGGATGTCTGGTTTATGCTGCCAGCCTGTGGCTTTTGGGTGTTAAAGAAATGCAGGAGGCCTGGGCGATGCTGGCAAAGAAACTTTTTAGAAGGGTGACAAATGACAGGAGGGATGCACATGGCGAATGAACAGTGGGATATGGTATCGTTTGAGCATGGCAATATTGCTGTTGTTGCAAGAGGAGAACGTTTAATCCGGGTCTGTTTTGAAAACTCCACTGATGAAATTTATTCATCAATCAAGAGTTTCTACCCAGAGGCAGAACAGGCCTCTCAACCGCTTACGGATGAAGGCTTGAAGCAACTAACGGAGTATTTCTTTGCTGAACGACGTAACTTTAATCTACCGCTTGATAATGGCTCGCTGACCCCGTTTGCATGCAAGGTTCAGCAAGCGCTGCTTAAGGTACCCTATGGCTCGGTCATCTCCTATGGTGAGTTGGCGACTGTGGCGGGTTCTCCCAGAGCGGCCAGAGCTGTTGGTGGGGTCATGTCATCAAATCCTTTTCCGTTGATTGTGCCGTGTCATCGTGTTGTAAATGCTGATGGCTATATCGGTCAATACTCTGCAGCGCGCGGTACCAGCACCAAAGCCTGGTTGATCGATTTTGAACGCAGGCTCGCTAACGCATAGCTTCTGTATCTTCAGCCCACTGAAATTCACAGACAGGTGGTCATGCTTTCCATGCGACGTCTTCTCTATATATTGGTATTTGTTTTATCTCTTCTGCTTTTGAGTGCCTGTAGCGAGAGTCAGTACCTTGCTCAGTGTGTTAAAGGGCATTTGTCCGTAATGGCGAGTGCCGAACCTATTGAAGACATTCTTGCTCAAGAAAACGAATCTCAAGATGTTCGCGATCAACTGACCAAAGTTGTTCGAATGCGAGAATTTGCGGTTAACTCCCTCCATCTACCAGATTCTGGCAGCTATCGAACATACGTCGATCTTGAACGTCCTTACGTGGTCTGGAATCTGGTTGCTGCTCCTGAATTTTCGCTCAAACTTAATCAGTGGTGTTTCCCCATAGCTGGTTGCGTTACTTACCGTGGTTACTTTGATCAGGTACCAGCCAAAGAGATGGCGAAGAGTCTTTCGGCACAAGGTTTCGATGTCGATGTCTACGGTGTGCAGGCCTACTCAACGCTCAATTGGTTTGATGACCCGGTCCTGAATACTTTTCTTACCAATGATGATATCCGTTTAGCGGCACTCCTTTTTCATGAAATGTCTCACAAGGTTATCTACGTCCAGAACGATACAGCATTCAATGAATCTTTTGCCAAGACGGTAGAGATGGAAGGATTGCGGCGTTGGCTGGAAGAAACAGGATCTTCAGACCTTTGGCAACAATGCTTGCAGCGTGAGGGGCAATCCGCAGACTTTAACAAATTTCTGGGAACGATCCGTGATGAGCTACGACAACTCTATGCTTCTGAACTTGACAACGATCAGAAACGTTTAGCAAAACAGGATGTTATTACGCATGCTTTTGAGAAGTATGAGCATCTGAAGCAGGGTTGGGCCGGTTATGATGGCTATGATCAGTGGATGAGCGGTGGCCTGAATAATGCGCGCTTGTCTTCCATGGCAACCTATTACGAGCTGGTCCCGGCGTTTCAAATGTTGTTGCGTCAAGTTGATTATGATCTAAATAAATTTTATGCAAAAGTGAAAGATCTTGGTTCTCTGCCTAAAGATGAACGCATTGTCAAATTAAAGTCCCTGTCGCCCAGCTTCAAGGCTGCTCTTGATTAGTGATTCTGCAATATCTAATCTAAATTGCCGCCTTGGCCAACACTTCTCTGAT
>DAOWJU010000229.1 GCA_030640215.1 Desulfuromonadales bacterium | reverse complement strand
TGCGTTCTCTCTTAATATACTTTTTAACTTCATATTTGATGGCTTCGACAAGCCTTGGAACTTTGATCTTTGGGTGGGTCATTTTGAAAGTTTTTTTCATAGTGATTCCAGTCGGTGCAGTTAGGGTTGCAAATAACGAGCTTCAATTAATCCCATGATATCACCAAATGGCGGAAGCCATGGGAACTTAAAAGCCGGGGCTTGCAATGTTGCAATTCGAGCCACCTTTAGAAAGGTCCTAGCTTTGGTTCCGGTGACACATTACCATTGTGTCACCGGAACTTATTGCCCGGATGAGGCGTCTCCACTCTATCAGGGTTTTGTTGGCTCTGCAGCGGTATAGGTAATCACAGCAAGAGCCTGCAGGGTTACACCTAAAGAAAACTCATTGTGTTACGCGAATACCAGTTCGTTTAATCAGCAATAAAAGCCTGGCCAACGAAATACACCGCTATCCTCAGCATAACCCTCCCATTGTCTTCACAAACCTTTTAAGGTACTTTAAAACGACTGGAGGAAATTATGGACGCAAAAAAAAGACATTCGGCCCGTTACCTACCTGAAGAGCAACACTGCCAGCTTACTTTCTCAGATCAATGAATCTCAACGCCCAGTCTACATCACTCAAAAGGGTGAAACTCGTGCAGTGTTGCAAGATCTAAAAAGTTATGAACAGATGCGTTCGACAATCGGTTTGTTGAAATTGATCGCTCTTGGCGAAGAGGCCGGACTATTTTGACCTGTAGCCAGCGTGGGAGTGCCAAAATGGGCAAGAATAAGGATCAAGATCCAAGCACCGATGAGGTGCAACGTGAAATACGGGCGCAGCAAAAGTTCAACATGGCAAGTGCTATAGGCCGCGCCGGTAGTGGACTGATGAAAGGGGAATCGCCCGTTTCACAGCAAGAGCAAGCCATCATCCTGTTGACACAATGGATAAACCAACAGACCCCAGACCCTTCGGGAACATTGAAGTCGATATTGTGCCGCCAGGTCCGAAGCAACCATCTGTTGGTAGCGAGGCATCTGCAACAACCCCTCAATGCGCTACGAGAGATCATCGATACCATATTGGCCAGTGATTATGCGTTACATGAATTCGTGCGCCAGGTGGATGTGCGATGGGGAGAGATGTATCATGAGCGCCCTCTGTTTCAGCGGGCAGGTCAGGAGCCCGACCCGGCAGATTTGTACACCCATGAATCTGTGCGTCAGGATCTGTGTTTGTTGCTCGGAAAGCTCCAGGAAGGGGTGTAAACTCTGAGTCGGAGCCGTAAAAAGGGGACGTTTCTTGTTTCCTCTTGCGCAATCGGTAGGTTACGAGACAATTACACCATTACTTGTTCCCTGCTATCACTTCCCTTTTGATTTTCCTTATCATGAATGCCTCCCGATGTCGCCTGACCAGTGTAGGGCAGCAGTTGTTGCAAAAACAAGAGCAAGAGACGAGTAATGGTCGCTGAAATTTGCTTGGGCACTAAGCTACCCAGGCACCACCTTTTGGGGAACAGGTGGTAGAAAATGTAAGTCTGTCTTTTAAAGTTACCTGATAACCTTCAGGTAATTAATATCTTGACCGATATAATGAATATGTTATAAATAACTTTAAGGTAAATAATGTAGGGGTTATAGTTATGCGAGCAAAACATCGCCACATTATGCGGGAGCAGCTGGACGAAACCTTTGAAAGTCTCAACAGTGTCAGGGGCCTACATCGACCCGTAAAGGGTTGGTTGCGTTCGATCCGTGAGGCTCTGGGGATGTCTGGCAGACAACTTGCTGATCGCATCGGGGTCAGTCAGCCACGAGTCGTCCAGATGGAGAAAGACGAAATCTCCGATGCTCTGACGTTAAAGACCTTGCGCCAGGCCGCTGAAGCAATGGATTGTGTGTTTGTTTACGCCTTGGTTCCTCGCACCAGCCTTGAGAATACCATGCGCGATCAGGCCAAAATCGTCGCTAAACAACGTTTTTCGCGTACCTCCCACACCATGTTGTTGGAAGATCAAGTTGTGTCGGATGATGAACGAAGAAAGATGCTCGACGCAAAGATGGAAGATTTGATACGCGAAATGCCTAAAGACTTCTGGTCAGAAAAGTCATGAATTTCGATTACCCCGAAGGTGCAACACCAATCGATCCAGATGAGACACAAGGGCTCTTGTTGCCACACATCAGTACCAGAGTAGAGCTTGACCGCTGGGAGCAAGAGAATATTTCTGAGGCTGAAGATACTGTTTTTAGCCGTCGGCAAAAGAATGTTTTGACCGAAAAATATGTTCGCTCACTGCACAAAAAGATGTTTGGCAATGTATGGCGCTGGGCTGGGGCTTTTCGTCGTAGTCAAAAGAACATCGGCATTGAGTGGACGCAAATTCCGGTAGTACTTCACCAATTGTTTGATGAGGTGAACACTTGGATTGAGCTTGAGTCCTATCCACCTGATGAAATCGCAGCCCGGTTTCACCACCGGTTGGTCGCTATTCACGCTTTTCCCAACGGTAATGGACGTCATGCCCGTCTCATGGCTGATATCGTTCAGGTGTATTTGCTGGGACAAGAGCACTTCACATGGGGACAGGAGAACTTGACCAACGCTAGTGATTGTCGACAGCGATACATTGAAGCATTGCGCGCTGCTGACAAGCATGATTACAGGCCTCTCTTGGATTTTGTTCGTTCCTGAGTCGGAATTAGTGACAGTTACCTCATTTAGCTGACGAAGTCGTAAATGGAGTAACTGTCACCACATCCCAAATTTCAGCAACAAGGGACTACAGTTCAGCAGACGCTTGAGAACTATAAATCGCAGGTTAGGGCTCGCTAGTTTGTGCAGTTGCCATACACGACCTCGACATCAACGGGAGGGTTGAAACCCAATGGACGCCGAAAAGATCAAAGTGCACGTGGAAAGCGGTCAAATCCTGGAGGTCATTGTCTCCAGCAAAAAAGCAGACGCGATATGGATTATCCTCGGCGAAGGCATCCACAACGCCAAGTGCAAGCTGACTCCTACGCGCAACAGCCTGGCTTACGCCGGGAGCGTGCTGGGGCGTGAGATTATCTACGAACGGAGCGTCGAGCAAGTTCGTACGGATATTGCCCAGGAGGAACACGACAGCTTTCAGTTCAGAACGCGGTGAGAAGGAGCCGCCCATTTAATCCTTGATTGTGTTACTCCACAATCCGGCATCAACCAGTTGTCTGCTTAAGGTGCACATCCCTCTGCGGAAACGGAATAGTGATGCCAGCCTCTTGCAGAGCTTTGTGGACGACCATATTGCCACGATAAAGAGTCTGAAAATACTTCTTGGTTGGCACCCAGTAACGCATGCCCAGGTCAATGGAAGACTCGCCAAAGGCTTCAATGCCGACTTGCGGCGGCGGCTCATGACAAACACCTTCAAGGCCCTTCAGTGCCTCTTGTATCACCTCTATGGCCTTTTCCGGATCGTCCTGGTAACTGATTCCTACCGTCCCTTCAACAATTTTATTGGCAAAAGAATTTAACAGAATTTCTCCGACAATATGCTTGTTGGGGATAGTGATCTTTTCGTCATCTTCCGTGGATAGGATCGTCACAGCCAGATGGATTTCATCGACAACACCGCTGACATCGTTGATGGTAATCGTATCCCCGATCAAAAATGGCCGTGACAGGATAATGACCAGGCCAGCGCCATAGTTGGATACCGGGCCGGCAATGGCAAAGCTGGTGCCAAAGGCGAGTGCGCCAATGGCAGCAATAAAAGGAGCAATAGAGATGCCGAACTTGCCAATGGCGATAATGACCACAAAAGTCAATACCAGGATTTTAGTGACACTGCCAAGGAAGTGCGACAAGGTGACATCAATATTCTTCTTTTCGCACAGCCGTGTTACAAGCCGCCCCAGCCAACTTGCCAGCTTGGCGCCGATGAGCAGAATGATGATGGCACCGAGAATCTGGAAGCTGTAGTTGATTATGAATTCAACGATGACATTATAGACTTGTTGAATTGTTTCCAGTTCATTATCCATTAGCAACCTCCATGATCATTAAAAGTTACCTGTCATTGTACCAGATGAAAGTGACCCGTAAATGTGGTTGTTAGATACGTTCTGCATTGTCATGTTACAATTCATCTGTGAACTTGTGACATTCCTCATTTACACTTATATAAACAGCGGGTTACACGTTAACTCCAGCTTTTTAAAAGGATCGCTATTACATCCGCGCTGAGACACCTCGCACCGGGATCATAGCGGGGTTGAGGCAGGTCTTGGGTTATCGCAATACGTGGTTGTTGTTTATTGCCCCCGGCGCCTTTGCCGGAAGCGTCCTCACCTTCGCTGGCCTCTGGGGAGTTCCCTTCCTGACCACCCATTACGGGAGGAGTGCCCCAAAGGCTGCGGCTATCTGTTCGGCCTTGTTAATCTCCTGGGCAGTGGGTGGCCCGGTCTTCGGCAGCCTCTCGGACCGCATCGGCCAGCGCAAGCCCCTTTACGTGATCGGCTGCGCAGCTTTGGCCCTGAGCTGGGCGGCGATCATCTTTGTGCCGGGATTGCCCATTGCTGCACTGGTTGCTCTGCTGATCGTGAGCGGATTCTCTGCCGGTGGCATCATCATCGGCTTTGCTTACGTCAAGGAGTCCGTCCCGGCACACTTGGCCGGAACCGCGGCCGGTGTCTGCAACATGGGTGTAATGCTCGGCCCCATGCTGCTCCAGCCAGCCGTCGGCTGGGTTCTGGATCGGCAGTGGCAGGGGACAATGGTGGGAGAGGCCAGAATCTACGAGTTGAACGCTTTCCGTGCCGGGTTCTCGTTCATGCTGGCTTGGGCTGTCCTGGCGCTGATCTGTGTGATATTCAGCCGGGAGACCAACTGTCGCCAAGTGCATTAAGCTGAAGGAACATAATACCGATTCAATCGTCACTACCTTTGTCGCCTCATTTCCGGAGAAACAAACAAAATGGCTGTTGGTAACATCAGAAAGATGTCAACGCACCTGAATGATCAGGTGAAGTATGTCCTGAACCTGTCAGAAGATGTGAATATGAACGACCTCATTGGTCAGGAAATTCACCTTGAGTGGCGGGGAGTTATTCATTGCACCAGGTGTTCTAAGGTTACGAAGAAATCGTTTGGTCAAGGTTTCTGCTATCCATGTTTTAAAACAGCACCAGAATCGGCAGAGTGCATTATTCGTCCTGAACTCTGCCGTGCGCACCTCGGCGAGGGCAGAGACCCGGAGTGGGAAGAGAAGCACCATAATCGGCCTCATATTGTGTATCTGGCTGCTTCCAGTGCTGTAAAAGTTGGCGTAACACGGAGTGATCAGGTTCCAACTCGTTGGATTGATCAAGGCGCAACTGCTGCCATACGCTTGGCAGAAACTCCCAATCGTTATGCGGCGGGTAGGGTGGAAGTGGCCCTGAAAGAGTTCTTTACCGATAGGACCCATTGGCAAAAAATGTTGCGAAACGAAATTGATGAGAGCATTGATTTGGTTTCTGAGAAGAGGATCCTGGAAGAACATTTACCAGCTGATATTCTGGATCTTTTCTCCGAAAATGATGAAGTGGTCCGGTTGAATTATCCAGTCTTGGAGTATCCCCAAAAGGTCAAGAGCCTGAATTTCGATAAATCACCAGTTATTCACGGTAAGCTGGTTGGCATTAAGGGACAGTATCTGCTTTTTGCAGGTGGAGAAGTGATTAACATACGAAGACATACAGGATACTATGTGGAAATCAAATAGTTCTACTTCGGAACCGGGGACTCTTACACGCCCTTGCCACTAGTCCATCAAACTTTCGCTTCAGGCCCGATGGTCCGACAGTCTCTCAACCAAGTTTAATCTCGATTTACTGATATAATCCAAGTATGAAAGCACAAATCACCCTGCGATTTTTAATGCCTGCCCTGCTCGTACTAGCAATCCTTACTGCATGGTCAGCCCCTGTGAACGCTGCAGAAGAACCATATCAATGTGAACCAACTGCGGAAGATGAAATGGGGCAGGTCTGCACATTTCACAAAAACTGTTCAAATCACAACCAAGTCAGTCAGACACATGCAAGTCGGCACAAGCCTTGTCCGGCAGCTTAAGCGTTCTGGTCTGGAAAAACTCCTTTAAACGCTCCTGATCCAGGGTCTCTTCCTCGAACAGACTCTCCGCAAGCGCTTCCAGAACATCATGGTTCTCAGCCGGTACCTGCTCGGCACACTCCTGGGCGGTATGAATCAGTTTTTCGATCTCCTGGTCGATGATCCAGGCGGTCTTCTCACTGAAGGTCTTTTCCGTCGCCAGCTTGAGACCGAGGAACGGGTGCTCTTCGCCCCGATTGAAACTTAAGGGGCCGAGTGCCTCGCTCATGCCCCACTGACAGACCATCTTCTCAGCGAGGTCCATGACCTGTTTGAGATCATTCTGGGCACCGGTCGAATACTCGCCGAAGAACAGTTTCTCCGCGGCTCTGCCGCCCAAGGTCACGGCCAGCCGTGCCAGGAGGTAACTGCTTTGGTAATGATAGCGGTCATCCTCCGGCAGCTGCTGGGTCACCCCGAGCGCCTGCCCGCGCGGGATGATCGTCACCTTGTGGATCGGATCGGTGTTCGGCAGACAGCGGGCGACCAGGGTATGTCCCGACTCGTGGATAGCGGTGATTCGTTTCTCCTGGTCGGACAGGTACAGTTTGCGCTCCATACCCATGAGCTGTCGGTCTTTCGCCTGTTCCAGATGATTCATGAAGACCTGCTCCGCATCCTCGCGGGCGGCGATCAGGGCAGCTTCATTGACCAGACCTTGCAGGTCGGCTCCGACCATGCCAGGGGTACCTTTTGCGATCAACTCCAGTTCGATGTCGTCCGCCAGGGGCATGTCTTTGGTGTGGACTTCAAGAATCTTGACACGATCGCGCCAATCGGGACGATCGATCACCACTTGACGGTCGAAGCGACCAGGACGTAGCAGGGCCGTATCAAGGACATCCGGCCGGTTGGTCGCGGCCATGACGATCACTTCATCGTGGGGTTCGAAACCGTCCAGTTCCGACAGCATCTGGTTCAGGGTTTGCTCTCGTTCATCGTGTCCACCCCCTAAGCCGGTGCCGCGCGCCCGCCCGACCGCGTCCAGTTCATCGATGAAGATGATGCTCGGGGCATTCTTCTTGGCGGTAGCGAAAAGGTCACGGACTCTGCTGGCGCCAACGCCGACGAACATTTCAACGAACTGGGAAGCCGAGATACTGAAGAAGGGGACCGCGGCCTCGCCGGCCACGGCTTGGGCCATCAGTGTCTTGCCGGTCCCCGGCGGCCCGACCAGCAGAATCCCCCGCGGCATCCTGCCGCCGAGCTTGGTGAATTTGTGCGGTTCGCGCAGGTAGGCGATCACCTCCTGCAGTTCCTGTTTCGCCTCTTCCAGACCGGCTACGTCCTGAAAAGTCTTGCTCGTGGCCTGTCGCGTGAAGAGGCTGGCCCCCGATTTGCTGAATCGATTCAGGAGGCCGCCGCCCAGACCACCTTGCTGGCGGATGCGTTGGTATATATACCACCAGACGCCGAAAATGATGATCCAGGGTAGCAGGTTAGCCAGCAGGGAGATAAAGACCGACGTGTCCTCGGGCGGCTTGACATTCACCACGACCTGATGGGCTTCTAAGAGGGGGATCAACTCCGGGTCGTCGATCGGCGGGAGATTGGTGCGAAAGTGTTGGTAGGCGCGAGGCTCCCCGGACTTGTCCGCGGCAGCTTCTTCATAAAAGGTGGCGAGCGGTTCCGTGAAACTCCCGATCAGGGCTTCGCCCTGGATGGTGATCTCGGCAACATGGTCCAGCCGGACTTCATCCTTGAAACGACTGTAGGCGATCTGGATAACTGGCTCCCGCGTCGCAGGTGGAAACATGTGAAGATACAAGCCGTTGACGGCCAGTACCAGAAACGTCACCAGCAGGATTCTTTGCCAAGGATTTTTCAGCATCTTGGTGACCGGCTCCTGTTATTCATGTCCTGATTTTAACCCTTGCTAATATCATAGCAGACCACGGGAGCGCCGCCTTGCTCAGCGCCTGGTTTATATTAAAATCCTGTAGTGTTAAGTCGGTAAAATGTTGATAAAGCAGAGGAACGCTATGATGTCATCATTAGCGGTGGCGGTCCGGCCGGTCTGCGTGCTGCCCAATACGTCGTACGCGCTAACTTGACGGTTTAGATGACCGGCTTCTGCAGAACGAGGTCCGGTTCGCCGCACATTTTGAGAATCTCGGTACGGGTGGCCTCACGCAGGGCGACGGCGGTTTCCCAAGAATCGGTGGAGGCAAGGCCAAGCGATTCTGCCGTGATCGGTTGACCGAAATACAAGTTGGCGCTGCCGCGATGTGGCAGCCAGTCAGTACCCCGCAGGAGCGAACGTGTGCCACGAATGGTGACTGGGACAACCGGAACTCCGGCTTCCACGGCGGCAATGAAGGCCCCCATGTGAAAGCGCATAAGCCCGGGGTAGCGGGTGAAAGTTCCTTCGGCAAAGAACATGTAGGTTCGTCCCTTGCGGGCCTTGTTTGCCAGTATCTGGAAGTCATCAACCCCTTTCTGTGCATCAAATCGTTCCACAAAATCGGTCTCGATGCGCTGCAGGAACATACGTACCGGAGCACTCTCCAGTAATTCCCCTTTGGCGACAAAACTAAAACAGCGCGGCAGGTAGCCGACCATAAGATAGCCGTCCAGGTAGCTGGCGTGATTGGCCACGAAGATACAACTCGTCCCAGGCTTCGGCAGGTTCTCCAGCCCATGGACAGTGACCGGAGTGCCCGTAACCCGAGCCAGGAGACGAATGACAGCACGCATCAGGGCCCAGCGCCAAGCGAGATTCGGCAGCAGAATAACCAACAAGCAGACGGTCGGCCCGAGCAGATAAAACAGACTGCGTGCGTAGAAACCGAAGATGGCATCACTGACGACACGCCTGATGCGGCGGAAGCGGGGCCTGAATCCTGCGAGGGTCAAACGGGCGACCTGCCACCAGGCAGCCTTGGACGATTGGCCGATACTGCCCTGTTCGTAGATCTCACGGCTGGCAGCACGGCGTACTTTGCCGCTGGACGTTATCAGAACGGTGTGCGGTGGTGCCAGCACCACATCATCGGGCGGTGCTCCGACCAGGTCCATGACCACCTGATTGATCTCTGTGCGTAATCCCGTCAGTGTCTCCTCATCCCGGATCCGGGTCTCAGCCAGAACGATCAGTCGTTCTGTGCCGGATTTCGTGTCGGTGCTGCCGAAAGCAGTCACCCGTCCGGCCCGGATATTGTTGAGCTTGCCGATCGCTTCTTCCAGTTCGTGTGGGTAGATATTGCGGCCGGCCCGGATGATGATGTCCTTAACCCGCCCGGTAAGGTAGACCTCGCCGTTGGCGATATAGGCCAGATCGCCGGAATCAAGCCAGTCCTCCCGGAAGAGCTGCCCGGTGGCTGCCGGATTGCGGAAGTAGCCGCTTGTCGATGATGGTCCCACGAACTGCAGATGGCCCTCTTGGCGCTCCGGCAATTCCAGATTCGCAGGATCGACGATGCGGACTTGATGATCGTTGAGAGGTGTTCCGCAGGAAGCAAACTCCAGGGCGGTTCGATCCCTTGACGTGGCCGGCAGCGCCTGCCCCCTGCGCATGAAAGTGTCACGCTGGATGCGGTCGATAAGTGGCCCGCGCGCCAGGGGCGGGAAGGTCAGTCCCACGGAATTTTCCGCCAGGCCGTAAACCGGCATCATCGCTTCAGGTTGAAAATCGTAAGCCTGGAAGCGTTCGCAAAACTGACGGATCGTGTCCGGGCTGACCGGCTCGGCACCGTTCAGTGCCCCTCGCCAGCTGCTGAGATCGAGCCCAGCCAAATGTTTCTCAGTAAGACGCCGCAGACAGAGTTCATAACCGAAGTTGGGAGAAGCCGATAAGGTGCCACGATAGCGATGGATGGCCCAGAGCCAGCGCTGTGGCCGGGCAATGAAGGCGAAGGGTGACATCACCACCAACAGGGTGGCGTAATAGAGGCTGCCGAACCAGGCACCGATCAGGCCCATGTCATGATAGAGCGGCAGCCAGCTGATAAACACGTCTTTTGCCGTCACTTCCATCTGGGCGCCCATGGCCCGGATGTTTGCCAACAAGTTGGCATGGGAGAGGACAACGCCCTTGGGGTTGCCGGTACTGCCTGAAGTGTACTGCAGAAAGGCCGTATCGAGTGGACCGATGACCGGACGCTCCAGTTGTCCCGGAGTTGCAGTCAATTCAGCGGTGGTGACAATATGTCTGAGGGCCTCCACCTGGGACTTGAGTATTTGTGCGAGAGGCTTGGCTTCCTTCTGGGTGATCAGGATAATGGCACGGCAGTTGTTGAGGATGCCCACATGCCGATAGAGGTGGTCACGGATCAGCGATGTGCGGGGAGCAGGGTAGATGGGCACAGGAATGCCACCTGCCAGCTGGACGCCGAAGAAACTGTAGAAATATTCATGCCCGGCATGCAGCATGATGACGACCGGGTCGCCTGGTTGCAGATCGAAGCGCTGCAGTCCGACGGCGACCTGTTGTGCCCCGGACCAGAGTTGTGCATAGGTGATGACCTGGCCGTCTGCCTGGTCTTCATAGAGCTGGATGTGCGGCCGGTCGGGATGGGCGTCGACATGCCACTGCAGGGCATCGAGCAGGGTCGATGCTGAGACGGGTGTTTCCGTCACCTCGTCGAGAGCAAGACGCGAAATCTCCTGAACGGTTGGCAACCCCACCGCCGCACCGGCTCCGAGAACCGCCCGCAACAGGTCACGCGGTGTCTCCGCCTCTGCTAAAATACGTTCCGGCAGGGTGACTCCCAGACGGTTTTCAATGCGGGAGAAGAGTTCAACGCGGGCCAGGCTGTCGAGTCCCAGGTCATGATCCAGGGTACTGTCGAGCCGCACCCCTGCGAGGTCGTGCTGTTGCCGGTGGATTTCGCTGGTCAGTTCCCTGACGATATCCAGCAGAGCATTCGCTGTTGTTTTCGCATCTTCTGCTTGTTGCGCTACCACGATGGTTGATCCTTTTTCTGTGGGAGCCTCCACCAGTTCCATGTCTTGCCTTTATGATAACAAAGATCTGGGAATATCTATCGTCGTGTCGATGTAATTCATTGGAAAACCGGAAAAACAAGGCATACTTATAACGTAAACCGTGCAGTACCCTCTATTAGTGGAGGAACAGGTGAATCTCCCTAACGCACTGAGCCTGTTGCGGCTCTTTCTGGTCGCGCCGTTTCTTGTCGCCATCATTTATCGCCACTTCCCCCTGGCCCTGGTTATCTTTGCCGTCGCCGGGATCACTGATTTCCTCGATGGTTACCTGGCCCGCCACCTGAAACAGAAGACGGTGCTCGGTACTTTTCTCGACCCGTTGGGAGACAGACTGCTGAGTACAGTAGCTTTTATCGCCCTCAGTATTCAGGGACTTTTGCCCCCCTGGCTGGCGGTTACGGTGGTTGCTAAAGATCTGTATGTCGCTCTCGGTGCAGGAGCCCTGTATTTGACCGGCAACCTTGCCGTTGTCATCCCCAGTTTCTGGGGTAAGCTGGCAACTCTGCTACAGATAATCGTCGTCGGTTTTGCTTTGCTGGCGGCTTTCTCGAAGGTCAGCGGTGTTTTGCTCGACACACTCTTCATCGTTACCGGCCTGGTCACCGCCGTTGCCTGTTTTCATTACATCTGGAGCGGGATTCAGCTTTTTTCGAAAGAAAACGACCAGGAGGGTCAGCCCAAAAAAGCCCATCATGAATCGACTCAAAAGGAGTGAACCGTGGACGATCTGCGACTCAAGCCCGAAGCATTGCGTTGGCGCTGTGAGCCCAACCAGTTCGAATTCGCCAGCACCGAGGAGTTGCCTCCCCTGGAGGGAACCATCGGTCAGGATCGGGCGCTGACCGCCATTGACTTTGGCATCAGCATCCGGGACAGCGGCTTCAACCTCTTCATCCTCGGCCAACCCGGCACCGGTCGTGCCTCCACCATCAAAAAACTCCTCTCCAGCCAGGCCGCGAAGCAGCCGGCCCCCGACGACTGGTGCTACGTTCACGACCTGAAAGATGGCACCCGCCCAGAGTCGATCCGCCTACCCGCCGGGATAGGGAAGGAGCTGAAAAGGGATGTCGACCACCTGGTTGAACGCCTGGCCGAAGAGATCCCGAAGATTTTCGAAAGCAAAATGTACGAAGGACAGAAGCAGCGGATTACTTCCGATTATCAGAAGAAACAAAACGAACTGTTCCAGGAACTGGAGCAGGAAGCCAGCGCCAAAGGTTTCATCTTACAGCAGGATGCTGGTGGCCCGACGCTGTCGCCTGTGCGTGATCAAAAGCCCCTCTCACAGGAAGACTACGAGATGCTCAGCCATGCGGAAAAGGCCCGCCTCGAGAAAGCGAGCACCGTGCTGCATAAGCGCATCAAAGAGGTGATGCAGGATATGCACAGGCTCGAAGAGGAGATGCGGGAGCAGGTCGCTGACATGGAAAAAGCGGTAGTGCTCTTCGCCGTGGGGCATCTATTCGAGGAGCTGGAGCCAAAATACCGGGAGTTCGAACGCGTCATGGAGCATTTCGAGGCGTGCAAAAAAGACCTTGCCGGGCGGATCGACGAGCTGCGTACTCAGAAGGCACCACAGATCAACATCCCCGGGCTGACGATCCAACCGCAGGAGCCGTCCTTCGACCGCTACCAGATCAACCTTCTGATCGACAACAGTCAGTGCGAAGGCGCACCGGTGGTCTACGAGGCCAACCCGACCTACTTCAACCTCTTTGGCCGCATTGAACACATGATTCAGATGGGCAGTGCTTCCACAAATTTCCACATGATCAAGGCCGGAGCCATGCACCGGGCCAATGGTGGTTACCTGATCCTCGATTGCCGCGAAGTGTTGCTAAACATCTTCTCCTACGAGGCGCTTAAACGCTGCATCCGCAACCACGAGGTGAAGATCGAGGATATGGCCGAGCAGTTCCGGCTGATTGCCACGGTCGCGCTCAAGCCGCAGCCGATCCCCCTCGACTGCAAGATCGTCATGATCGGCACGCCGCTCTTCTACTACCTGCTGTTCCAGCTTGACCCCGACTTCCGCAAGTACTTCAAGGTCAAGGTCGATTTCGACCAGATGATGAAGAACACCTGGGAGAACATTCAGCAGTATGCCCTGTTTATCGGCAGTAAATGCGCCGAGGAGCAGCTGCGGCATTTCGACCCCACAGCTGTGGCCCGTACTATCGAATATGCGGCACGGCTGACCGAAGACCAACAACGTTTTTCCGCCCGCTTCCTCGACATTACCGACCTGATCCGCGAGGCCGCGTTTTACGCCGAACGGGAGGAACAAGAGCTGGTCGCGGCCAAGCATGTCGAGCTGGCGATCGAGGCACGGACCTATCGCTCGAACAAGCTTGAAGAACGCATACAGGAGGCGATTGAGGATGGCAGTCTGCTGATCGATACCGAAGGCGCGGTCATCGGGCAGCTCAACGGCCTCTCTGCCTACCAGCTAGGCGACTACACGTTTGGCAAGCCGTCGCGGGTTACGGTGCGCAGCTTCCTCGGCAAAGAGGGAGTGGTCAACATTGAGCGCGAGGCCAAGCTCTCCGGGCCGATTCACGACAAGGGGATGATGATCCTCTGCGGTTTTTTCGGTGAGCGCTACGCCTGGGACAAGCCCTTGGCCCTCTCTGCCTCGATCTGCTTCGAGCAGTCTTACGGCGGGGTCGAGGGGGACAGCGCTTCGACCACCGAACTCTACGGCCTGCTCTCCAGTCTTGCCGACCTGCCGATCAATCAGGGCATTGCAGTCACCGGCTCAGTCAATCAGCACGGCAAGGTCCAGCCGATTGGCGGCGTCAACGAAAAGATTGAGGGCTTCTACGCGGTGTGCAAGGCCAAGGGTCTGACCGGTCAGCAGGGCGTGATCATCCCCGACGCCAACCGGAAGAACCTGATGCTCAAGCCCGAGGTCATCACCGCCGTCGAAGAGGGGAACTTTCACATCTGGAGTGTGACCAGTATCGATCAGGGGATCGAAATCCTGACTGGTACCCCGTCTGGGGAGCGCCAGGAGGACGGCAGTTGGCCCGAAGGGACGGTCAATGAACGCGTCGACTTGCGGTTGCGAGAGATGACCGAGATCGTGCGAAGCTTTCAGAATGGGGCGGACCAGGAGGGCGACTGATCCGTCTGTAGGGGGCTGGAAACCTTTTTGCTGCAGACACACACGGTTAGGTGAAGGAGGGCTGGTCAGGGGAGGCTGTGAGGCAGCATCAAGGCCCATTAGTTAAGCCCGACCCCAACTAAAACAGATATTATGTGTCCCGATTCCAAACACACACAGTTTGCTGCGACATTTCGTTAAATCGGGGACGTTTCCCATCTACACGCTTGTAAACAGCAGGTTACACGTTAATTTCACCCTTGTAATCGGGGGATATAATACCTATTCAAATATTAACCAAGTTGCTATCTGCGAAAAAAACAAGAACCGGCCGTCCTACTGGAGATGATCGTTCTATACAGAGACTTGAAATGCTGGAGGGTAGGGCACTGAGAGTGAGGCAACCGGGGCGACAATCAAGATTGGGACAGGTACTATGTCACTCGATTCCTTTCTCAGCAATCACAAGAGGGTTTCAATCTCGCGATTAAAATTTAAAACGAACCTCTCAATGGTCTGAATTGAGGTTAATTTCTCTTTTTTGTCATCGGTTAACCAGGCAACCGAGTCTTCGTTGATCGACGTGACGATCTTCTCGGTATCAAAATCCGTGAAGTGTTCGAGCACATACCTTGCCGTGGCGTTGATGCCCAGGGTTTGCCGTGTTTCCAGGAAGGTTCGAAAGATTAATCGCCCTATCGGGGTGCGATAAGTTGTGGCGAGAGGATCAGTGACCGTCCCGCAGTTGCGGCAGACAATGTCGAAACATTGTTCGAACTTGGCATGATCGATTGATGCTTTGCTGTTGTTTCCCGTTGGGCTCGCAGGCTGCAGTGCGGCAGGGGTTGGCAAGCCATATTCTTTCAGCAGCTTAATAACGGCCTCGGGGTAAATGAATGTTCCTGCGAGGAACGGCTCTGATTCACCACGTTGGTCCATGATATAAATAACCAATGTGTGAAACATTTGCTCGATGTTATTGGTTAGTTCGACGGATGGTAAGCCAAATTTACGCAATGCGACTAATATGTTCTTCGGATTGCCGTAATACTTGTCGTGTCGGAACACTGTCAAAAGGTCTGTGGTAAAAAAGAGGTCTTTCATTCCGGGTTCCTGAGAAAGGGGTTCGGCATTGTCTCCCTATAGTTTATATATTTAAAAGCAAATGGCTTCAATCTTTTGATTGAATCAGGGGAGATAATACCTGTTTCGAATCGTGGAACATCCCACCTGCAGGCCTAACCTCGGCCATCTGTTCGTTTCAGAGTGTCTTCTTTCGGGGCAGAATGAAATGGACAGTTTGTTTGCTGACAAAAATAGTCTCTTTATGGTTGACGTTAGAAATTTTCTTGCATACTATAACCATGTTTTATTCATGGGGAGAGTATGAAAATTTCTATTCGTCTGGTTCTGTTATTTAGTTTTCTTGCCGTTATCTGGGGAACCTTCTTCCTCACCACCACCTCGTCGCAGATCACCTCTGAACAAGTTCTTAAAGATCACTCCCATGTCATTATGGAGAATATTGCCTCCTATGCCATGGAACAAAGTCAGAATTACCTGAGTAAGGCGCAGCGGGCAACGGAGTTGACCAAGAGCCTGTTGCGATCACAGGTCCTGGTTCAGGAAGATGGGCGTGCGCTAGAGAATTACTTTCTTGAACAGTTGGTGAGCTACCCTGACATTTCAGGTATTTATCTTGGCACACCCGAGGGCGATTTCTTCTTTGTCAGTCGCAATGATAAATATTCGCCTGGTGGCATCAGGACCAAAATTATCAGTCATGAAAAAAGCGAGCGACAGGTGCGTTATGTGTGGCGCGATGCCCAGCGCAATCTAATCGCTGAAGAAGTTGACACGATCGATAGCTATGACCCGCGTGTCCGCCCTTGGTACCAAGGGGCAATGGCCGCAAAAGATATCTTCTGGAGCGATCCCTATATCTTCTATACCTCCCAAAACCCGGGGATAACCATCAGTGGCCCGACCTATAACCAGGAAGGTCAGTTGAGTGGCATCGTTGGTGTTGATATTGAGATCGATCAACTTTCAACCTTCATCTCTAACTTGCGTATTGGTGACAATGGTTATGCCTTTATGCTCAATCAGAATCGTGATGTCGTCGCCTTTCATGACGTTGAACAACTCAAATTTGTCGAGACTGGAGGCAAGGCCAGCTCGCGCCTGGTGAAGATTGATGAGTTTCAGGATAAACACAGTCGCGCCGCTTTTGCAGCGCTCGACGTTGCGCAAGATAAGACCAGTCAGATCCTGCTTAATCGAACGGAATACGTTAGTTTTGAAGTTGATGGCGAAAACTATCAGGCGATGTTCACGCCTTTTCCTGATCCACAGTGGCCCTGGATAATCGGTATGTACCTGCCCGAGGATGATTATCTGGGTGCGCTTAAGCAGAACAGGATCAACAACTACCTGATCACTTTTGCCATTTCGGTGCTGGCGAGCATTTTGATTCTCTTTATTGCTCGTTCCATTGCGCGGCCAGTTATTGGCCTGCGGCGTTATGCTGAAGATATTTCTGCTGGTGATTTTGACCTTGCAAAAGACCACAGCTTGTCTCGGGGTTGGTTTAAAGAAGTTAGTGAAACGGCCTGCCGTTTTGATGGGTTGATGGTTGAGCTCGATCAAACGCGCAAAGATCAGATAAAAGCGGAGGAGAGTCTGCGTCGCAAGGAAATTGAATACACCTCACTGGTCGAAAATCTTAAGGTTGGGGTTTTTCGTATCAATCTGGAGGGTGAAATTATCAATGCGAACCCTGCGTTTGCTTGTATGGTTGGTTGCTCTAGTGTTGGTGAGCTTAAGAAACACAACATTGCGAGCTTCTTTTCCAATCATGATGATCGTCAGCAGCTGCGAGAGACTTTGCGTGTGAATCGACAGGTTAATAATTGGGAATTGAAGTTTATACCTTTTGGTCAGCAGGAGCCGATTTGGGTTTCGATCTTTGGATTACTAAGGGAGGATTCAACGGATTGTTATGTCGAGGGGATGGTTGAGGATATCACGGAGCGAAAGCACTCTGAAGAGATGTTGATTCTTTCTGAGCGAATGGCTGCAGTCGGGACTATGGCAAGTGGTGTGGCCCATGAATTCAATAATATCCATACCGGCGTCCTCGGATATGCAGAGTTGGGATCGCAACTCGAGGATATCCCGGAGTCTGTGAGGGCCTATTTTAAAACGATTCACAGCGCTTCATTGCGTGCGCGTGACTTGACGGAAAACTTATTGAGTTGTTCGAGTCAGCGGAGTTCCCAAAAGCTGCCCGCTGATCTGAATATGACAACTCGTGAAAGCTACGCGTTGGTTGAGCGTGATTTTATCAACGATGGGGTCGATATCGAATGTGATTTTGGCGATATTCCATATTTACTGATGGATCGTGCTCAGGTTGGTCAGGTGGTGCTTAATTTCTTAATCAATGCGCATCATTCCTTGCTTGATTGCCCCGAAAAAAAGATTCGCATCAGTAGTGGTGTGAGCGATGGCCGGGCCTGGGTTCAGGTGACAGATTCTGGATGTGGAATTCCGGAAGATAAGTACAAAAAGATTTTCACTCCCTTCTTTTCGACAAAGGGGGTGCATGCCCGTTCTGGCTCAGCACAGGCGACCGTCCGTGGAACTGGTTTGGGCCTTGCTGTTTGTCACACGATTGCCAAAAACCACAATGGCCGGATCGAGGTCGACAGCAAGGTCGGTTTTGGTAGCAGTTTCACCTTCTACCTGCCTCTAAACGATGTCGGTGAGGAGGCGTTGGGGCTGCAAGTTAAAGAGCCAAAATCCTTTGTCAGTTCTGTGCAGGGTCGCCGGATTCTGGTCGTTGATGACGAACAGAATGTTCGTGAGTTAATCATGCAGGCTCTGACCAGCCAGGGCTATGAGGTGATTACGACCGACGATGGCAATGAGGGTCTGCAGATCATTCGTGACGAGGGGGTTGATCTGGTGCTGGTCGATATGCAGATGCCGAAGATGAATGGTCTCGACTTTCTCAGTCAATTACAGACAATAGAAGAAGGGCGTAGGCCAGTCGCCATGGTTGTGACAGGCAAGAGATCTGATAACACAGCGAGTGAGTTGACAGATCTGGATGTTTATGGCTCCCTGGCGAAGCCCTTTACCATCAAAGAGCTTCAATCGTTGGTCCATTCAGCGATTACGCAGAAACTGTCGACAATAGACGCATGAATGTGCTGAAACTCTGTTAACTGATTCTTAGTCATCCTTTTAACCCTTTTAACCCTTTTTGACCTGACCCCCTGATTCCACCAGCGCTGTTTTTATTGCCTATCCGTACGCAACCCCGTATAACTATTTTCCATGACTTCTTCCGACAATGAAACCATCATCGTGCTCGACTTTAAAACCAGCGGGATCTCGCCGACCCTGGGTGCACACTTCTCCGTCTCTGCCACTAATCCCTGTTCCCCGTAAGTGCCATCGGAAAGCCACCACATTACTGGACAGTCTCGTCCCTGGATATGGATATATAAATGAGTGATCCACAGTTAGATTCTGGTGATCCACAGTTAGATTCTAGTGATCTACAGTCTGATTCTAGTGATCTACAGTCTGATTCTAGTGATCCACAGTCAGATGCTAAAGATGACGTTCAATTTACCTTTGAGCAGATTTCGCCACCACCGCCACCGGCGAAAAAGGGTTTGCTGAGCAAATTCGGAGCAATCGGCCTGCTGCTCTTTTTTGTTTTCGGAAAACTTAAGTACCTCGTGGTGATCCTGCAGTTCGGCAAGTTCAAAACCTTCATCACCATGCTGATCAGCATCTGGGCCTACGCCATGTTCTGGGGGTGGTCTTTCGCGGTCGGTTTTGTCGCGTTGCTGTTTATTCATGAAATGGGGCATGTTTTGGCCCTGCGGATGATGGGAATCAAGGCGACGGCACCAATGTTTATCCCATTTATGGGGGCCTTTATCGGTATGAAGCAGATGCCTAAAGACGCTTTTGCCGAAGCGCTGATGGCCTATGGTGGCCCTTTACTCGGCACTCTTGGCGCAATCGGCTGTGCCGGAGTTGGCATGGTGACCGGCAACCCCTTCTGGTATGCCCTGGCGACAACCGGCTTCTTGCTTAATCTCTTCAACCTGCTGCCGATCTCACCTCTCGACGGCGGGCGGATTATCGGGGTTATCAGCCCCAAATTATGGATCATCGGTCTGCTTGGAGCGGTCGAGCTCTTTTATCTGACCTGGTCACCGATTATCGCCTTGATTATTATTATGGGCAGTCTGCAAATTTATAGTTCTTCCAAGCGTTCGGCAGCTGAGAAGGCTCGTTACTATGCGGTGACTCCGGGGAAACGGATTGGCATGGGACTGGCTTTTCTGGCTCTGCTAGCGGTGACCTCTTTCGGTATGCTGGCGACGCAGATTCCCCTTGATAAATTCCAGCAACAAGGGGCT
>DAOWJU010000054.1 GCA_030640215.1 Desulfuromonadales bacterium | reverse complement strand
AGGGGGCTGGTCAGTAAGCTGACAATCAGTAGGGTGAGCAGGGGAAAAACGACAAAGATTCTCTTCATTTTATACCTCCTAACAGGGTGTTGACCTGCGTCACTCATTTGACGCGAGGTTTTAGTTTTATCTAGGCTTCGAGAGCTTTGACCAGAGCACGCAAAGTTTTGTTGTAAGGTGTGAGTACTCCTGCTCGTTCTCCATATTCAATGATTTTGCCATTAATATAGTCGACTTCGGTTTGACGCTTTGCTTCTATATCCTGCAACATGGAGGGCTTGTGGTGCCCGGCATCCCTGATGTAGTCGAGGCAATCGAGATAATAATCCGGCCCCAGCATAAGCTCATTTGCCCGGGCCACTTTGACCCCCTCTTTCAATAAAGAGTCGACCAGGCCAGAGACAATCGGGTCGTTGATGACTTCGAACATCGTCTTGCCGGTCACGGCGCAGACTGCATTCATGCAGGAGTTATTGACTGTCTTGCTCCAGACCATATTGCGGATCTGGTTGGTGTGATGCGTGTCGAGACCGCATTCGGTGAGAGCGTGGCAGATTCCCAGTGCGGCCTCTTTTGACTCTGGATCCAACTCTTGCAGATAGTGGGGACGATGGTGGAAGACCACCTTGACCTTTGCCGGTTCTTCCAGAATGCAACCGTAGTTGACCACCGCGCGCATCACCTGCTGTTTGCCAAGTCGTTCGGCAAGCACCAATTCGGTGTCGATGCCGTTCTGCCAACTGACAACGTAGCGGCCTTCTTCAATAAAACTTTCCAGAGCAGAGGTAATGATCGGTAACGCTGTCGCCTTAACCGTTACAATGACGACGTCTGGGGGATCGTCGGCGAGTTGATCAACGCGAGTTGTCGTTTTAGCCACTCTGGCCTGAAAGTTATCCGTGCCCGAAAGTATGATTCCAGGAGCAAGTGCTGGTTCAAAGAGGTTCGACTGGACATCACAGAGTGTGACTTCGTAGCCTCCCCGTGAGAGGAATGCGGCGACGATACAACCGACCGGCCCTGCGCCGACAACGGCGAATTTCTTTGGTTTGTAATTCGTTTCTTCCTGCATAGGTTACTCCTTGCCCAGTTTATCCCTGACGAACTGGAGTTATCCCTTACCGACTAGAATACCGAACGACTTTGCATCAAGTAGCTTTGCACCATTTTTTTCAAGAATCTCAATGGCCTGATCGATGGCGCTGAAATGGAAAACCATGACAGCTTTCTGCAGATTTGCTCCAGCGACGGCATACATGTACTCAACATTGACTTTGGTGCCGAGAAACAAACTCAGGATTTGGGCCAGACTACCTGGGTTGTCTTCAATCTCAACGGCGACGACATCATCGACACGCGCCGGGATAAATTTTTCCCTGACGACCGCCCGAGCGGAGGGTAGGTCAGAAACCAGAATTCGTAGCACACCAAAGTCGTGAGTCGAATCGCAGATGCAGTGGGCCCTCAGGTTAATCCCGGCATCACCCAACGCTTTGGTGACTTCGTGCAGTCGACCGGGGGAATTCTCAAGAGGAATGGATAGTTGTTTCAATTTCATAGCAAAATCCTTTTAAACTGGATATGTACGGATTATTTCGGTTCAAGGGCCTTCACCAGTCCACGAATCATGTTGTTGTAAGGCGTTGGAATTCCAGATTGCAAGCCATATTCAATGATTTTGCCATTGATGTAATCAACTTCGGTGCGGCGTTTTGCTTCAACATCCTGAAGCATCGAGGGCTTGTGGTTGCCAGCATTTTTTATGTAGTTGATAGCGTAAGGGTAATAGTTTGATCCTAGAGAGAATTCATTGGCTCGAGCCACCGCAATCCCCTCTTTTATCAGAGCATCAACCAGGTTGAATGTGATTGGATCATTGATGATTTCAACCATGGTCATGCCGGTCACGGCACACATCGGATTCATACAGGAATTCATAACCGTCTTACGCCAGACCATGTCGGTGATCTGATTCGTGTGGTGGGTGTCCAGGCCGCACTCGGTCAAGACGTTGCAGATGCCGATGGCTGCATCTTTTGACTCCGGGTCAAGCTCTTGCAGATAGTGGGGACGATGATGAAAGGCTAAGCGGATGTGACATGGACTCAAGGGGACACAGCCGAAATTAACCACTCCGCGCATAACTGACTTGTTACCCAGGTACTGCGCCAGTTCCACCCCCGTATCGATACCGTTTTGCCAGCTGATTATGTAACGACCGTCGGCGACAAAACCTTCCAGTGCCGAAGCGATTAACGGCAAAGCCGTTGCTTTTACGGTGATGAAGATGACATCGGGTGGATCGTTGAGAAGATCATCGATCCGGGTTGTCGTGCGGGTCACTTTTGCCTGGAGTTCATCGACACCTTCAAGGATAATTCCAGGATTCAGGGCCGGGGCAAGCAGCTCTGGAACGATGTCGCAAAGAGTAACTTCATAGCCACCTTTGGCCAGGAAGGCAGCAACGGTTCCTCCGACTGGACCTGCACCGATGACGGCAAATTTTTTCGGTTGGTAGCTGGTCTCAGCCATTATCTTCCTCCGTGACATCTGCTGGGCTCTCGAGAATGCCGAAAGATGCGGCATCAAGGACTTTTATGCTGTTCTCTTGCAGTAGTTTTATGGCCAGATCATTGTCGCTGAAGCTGAAAACCATGACGGCTTTTGCCGAAGATGCTCCGGCTAATGCATACATGTAGTCAACGTTGACCTTGTTCTCCATCAGCAACTTGAGGATTTTTGCCAGGCTGCCTGGAGTATCGACAATCTCTACGGCAACCACCTCGTCGACTCTGGCCGGAAGCTGTTTCTCCATCATGACTCTGCGTGCTTTGGCCACATCTGAGACGAGAATCCTCAGCACACCGAAGCCGGAAATGTCACTAATGGATAAAGATCTCAGGTTGAGTCCTGCTTCACCAAGAGCTTGAGTTGCTTCATATAAGCGACCCGGTGAATTCTCAAGGAATATCGATATCTGCTTCAGTTTCATGACCACCTCCATCGAAAACTACATTTGTGTTCATTCCGTACTTCATGCTGCAGCGCCGCCAGCCAGAGCCTTCATGTTGACCTCGACCCCTTTGCCTTTTGAAATTTGCTTCACGACTTCAGTGATAATTTCTTCCTTGAGAGGAAGATGTTTCATGACTGAGCCGACCATGACCATATTGACCGCTTTGCCGTTGCCGGCTTCCCGGGCGATAGAGAGAGCTTCAACCCCGTGAGATTTCGCATCGGCTGCGGCAATTTGCTCTTCCACATCCTGCGGATAGACCGCCAGCCCGGCAGCCACAGTGCTTGGGTTGATAGAGACCTTGTTGTAGACCAGACGACCGCCAGGTTTGAGGTAGTGGATGTAACGTAAGGCTTCCAACGGTTCGAAGGAGATCAACAGGTCGGCGGTTCCGGGCATGACCACCGGCGAATTGACTTGTTCGCCGATACGCACAAAGCTGATGACGCTGCCGCCGCGTTGGGCCATACCGTGTACCTCGTTCTGTTTGACGTCCATGCCACTGGCCAAAGCGCTTTCGGCGAGAACTTTGGAGGCCATCAGAACGCCCTGGCCGCCGACACCGGCAATAACGATATTATAGATTTGCATTGTTTTCTCCCTCAATCGCGTGCATCGCATCGAATTTACACATCTGCGCACAGACACCACAGCCGTTACAGACGTTGGGGTCAACCCGCACTTTCTGCTTATCACCAGAAGCGGTTAAACCTAAAGCCATACAGGCGACCTTCAGACAAGCCCGGCAACCGGTACAGTTCTCCTGATCGACTTTTATGGCGGGTTTGCGGATTTTGTAACGCAGGATGCAGGGGTTCTTGTCGATCAGGACATAGGGCCCTGGAGTCTCGAGGCCTTTCTTGATCGCGGCTTCGGTCTCTTTGAGATCGTAAGCGTTGAGCTCTGCGACATTATCGATACCCAAAGCCTTGACCAACGGGGCAATTTCTACCTGACGGGTAGGGACACCCTGCAGGGTTACGCCACTGCCGGGATTCTCCTGACCGCCGGTCATGCCGGTGGTGCGGTTATCCATGATGATGACCAGAGCATTCCCAGCGTTGTAGGCCATGCTTAACAGGCCGGTTATCCCGGAATGGAAAAAGGTTGAATCGCCGATTACGGCAACCGGTTTCTCATCGCGTCCGGCAATGGCATTGACCTTGGCCATGCCGTGAGCTGCGCTGATGCTGGCGCCCATGTCGATGACCGAATGCATGGCACCCATTGGCGGCAGTGCGCCCAGGGTATAGCAACCGATATCACCGGAGACAAAGACTTTGAGTTTGCTGAGAATGGTAAAGAGTCCGCGGTGTGCACAGCTCGGGCAGAAGACCGGCGGACGTTGCGGAAGACCCTCTACAGGAGTAGCGACCACACCCTCACTTTCGCCAAGGGCGGCGCGGATAATGTCGGCATTGATCTCACCGCAGAGTGGTAGTTTGTTCTTGCCGATCTCAACGTCAATGCCCATGGCGCGGATCTGCTCTTCAAAGATGGCATCCATCTCTTCAACAATCATCAGTCGTTTGACGCTGCCAGCAAACTCACGGATTTTCTGCTCCGGGAGCGGGTGAACCAGCCCCAGTTTTAGAATCGATGCATTTGGACAGGCCTCGCGAACATGCTGGTAAGCAACTCCTGAAGTGATAATGCCGAGCTCTGTATCTGCCATTTCAATCCGGTTCAGAGGGGTGGTCTCGGCAAATTCTTGTAGCTTGAGAAGCCGAGCCTCAACCTCGATGTGCTTGAGTTTGCCGAAGTTAGGCAGCATGACGTATTTGGGTACATCCTTGACCCACTCACCGATCTTTGGAGTGATTTTCTCTCCCGGGACAACCACTCCTTTGGCGTGTGAAATCCGGGTGGTGGTGCGCAGCATCAATGGTGTGTCAAATTCCTCTGAGATCTCGAAACCAGCACGAACCATATCGTAAGCTTCCTGAGAATCGGACGGATCGAGCATTGGGACTTTGGCAAATTTCGCATAGTTGCGGCTGTCCTGCTCATTTTGAGAGGAGTGCATTCCCGGGTCGTCAGAAACCATCAGAATCAGCCCGGCGTTGACGCCGGTGTAGGTCAGAGTCAGCAAGGCGTCAGCGGCGACATTGACCCCGACATGCTTCATGGTAGAGAGAGAGCGTCCACCAGCGATAGAACCGCCGATGACTGATTCCAGGGCAACCTTTTCGTTTGGTGCCCATTCGCAGTAGACGTCACCCAGACGGGCAACTTCTTCGAGAGTTTCGGTGCTGGGGGTACCGGGGTAGCCGGAGGCGAAGACTCCACCTGAATCCCCGAAACCGAGTGCAATGGCTTCATTGCCGGAAATTATTTTTTTCATCAAAACCTTCCCTTTTTTGGTTCCAAAATGCTTGTTGACGACAACTTTAGTGGTTTGGTTCCCACCGAGGTGCCGGATGAGTGTAAATGTGAAAGCTTCTTGTACCTACAGATTAGGCTTTCGTCAAAACAATTTATTTGGGCCGACGATCTTCGATCCGCTTGGCTTTGCCCTCACTGCGAGGGATACTGTTGGGAGGCACCAGCTGGACATCGACAGAGATGCCGATAACGTCCTTGATGTCCTGCTGCAGGTTGTGTCTTTTGCCGCGTACCGTCGCAACGTCTTCGAGGATGTCAAAGCCGTCTCCAGAAAGGATGTCGGCGGCTGCTTTGACCATAAATTCTTCAGTGACTTCGACTTTAACTCGTAGAGAGTCCATTGCCCCCTTACGTTCAACAACGATCATGTAGTGAGGTGAAACTCCTGCACGTTTGAGAATTACTGATTCAATCTGTGAAGGGAAGACATTGACTCCACGGATAATCAGCATGTCGTCGCTACGTCCGGTCACCCTGGCCATTTTCACCAGAGTTCGTCCGCAGGAGCAGGTTTCATAGTTAAGAGTAGAGATGTCACGCGTCCGGTAACGTAACAGCGGTTGGCCGTATTTGTTAATCGTGGTGAAAACCAGTTCACCTTCGTCACCAGCTGGGAGTACTTCACCCGTATCTGGGTCGATAATTTCCGGATAGAAAAAGTCTTCATTGATATGTAGGCCATTTTGTTCTTCCCAACATTCGAAGGAGACTCCAGGACCAGTGATTTCTGAAAGACCGTAGATATCACAAACCTTAATGCCGAATTTTTCCTGAATCGATTGACGCATAGATTCGCTCCATGGCTCAGCACCACAGATAGCTTTCTTCAGATTGAGTTTTTTGAAATCAACGCCCATTTGTTCGCCAACTTCATGAATATGAACCAGGAAAGAAGGGGTGGAGGTCAGTGCCGTGGTGCCGAAGTCTTGCATCAGCATGATTTGTTTCTGGGTGTTGCCGCCAGAGATTGGGATGACTCCAGCGCCGACACGAAGCGCGCCGTAGTGGGCACCTAAACCGCCGGTAAAAAGACCGTAACCAAAAATGTTCTGCACCACGTCATTACTGTCAATGCCAGCACCGGCACAGGTTCGTGCCATCGACTCGGACCAGACTTCGAGATCTGCTCTGGTATAGCCTACTGCGATCGGTTTGCCGGTGGTGCCGGATGTTGCGTGATATTCGACAATCTCTTCTGGTGTGGCTGTGAAAAGTTTGAAGGGATAATTGTCGCGCAGATCCTGTTTGGTGGTGAAGGGGAGCAGCTTGATGTCATCCAGAGATTTTATGTCACTCGGCTTAACGCCAAGGTCATCAAGCTTTTTCCGGTAATGGGTATTACCTTCATAAACATAGCTGACTGTTTTCTGCAGTGCGGCCAGTTGGAGGGCCTGCATTTCACTGCGACTTATCGTCTCTTTTTGACTCCATGCCATCTTCTTACCCCTTGTCTGATTTTGAAATTACGAATCACCGTAGGATGCTGGTGAACGGAGTGAACCGCATCGCTTGGTTCGTGTGTTCTTTATTTGTGCAATTTGTTCAAAACCGATGCGGTTCGTACCTCACCACATCCTACTTATCTTTAGATTTACAGGTAATTCAGCTCCCTTGCTTGTGCGGTAATTTCTTCGCGGAAGTCAGGATGGGCAATCTTGATCAAAGCTTTAGTTCGTTGTCTGACCGTCTTGCCATAGAGTGCAGCGACACCATACTCAGTGACCACATAGTGAACATGGTTACGGCTGGTGACTACCCCAGCGCCATGTTTTAACATCGGTACGATGCGACTGAGAACGGTGCCGTTACGTTGCGTTGAGATGCTTGGCAGGGCAATAATCGGTACACCGCTTTTGGCACGGGAAGCGCCATAGATGAAGT
>DAOWJU010000209.1 GCA_030640215.1 Desulfuromonadales bacterium | reverse complement strand
GATCTTTTCGGCGTCGGCGATCGATCCTTGGGAGCCACCACACAAACCAATACAAACTCCATTAGCGGCCTGGATGATCTCTTCAGGTACGTAAACGCAGAAAGTTCCGATGACCGGACGACCTTCTTGCTTCGCATCGACCAGTTCCTGAATCCGACCGGTAAAGATGTTGCGTACCATGTCATCGAAATAGGCCATACCTTTCGGGCGATTCTTCTGGCTGAGGAAGACGCCGGTAAAGGCTTCCGTAAGCATCGGTGGGACGTTCATGAATCGCTCAACATCCATGTCGAGGGTGGTCCAGAGTTCGGGGTCTGTTTTTATCTGGAAAGCTTCGGACATGTTCAGTCTCCTCGGAAGAGTTTGAAGTATGTTGATTTTGTGCGTCTTTGGCTGGCATTCTATTGTCACGTAATTTGCGTGGAATAAACATTCGTATTTTCTAATATTGACACCGTGTGGTCAAATAGATAATTTCAATAAATCGATAACAGTTATTTAAATTGTCAATAGGAGGAACAAGTGAATCTTCGTCAACTGGAAGTCTTTGTTGCCGTGGCTGAAACGAAGAGCTTCTCGCGCGGTGCCGAAAAGGTCTCTTTAAATCAGTCGACAGTCAGTCAGCATATTGCTTCGCTGGAAAATGAAATTGATATGTGTCTGTTTGATCGTACGGGGAAAGGCGTTTTCTTGACGTCGAATGGTCAGATTTACCTGAAGCATGCACGCCGGATACTGGTTGAACGCGATACACTCCTTGAATCGATGGCTGGCCTTCAGGCCCTCGACAATGCCCAACTCATGATTGGCGCCAGCAACATTCCTGCCAATTATTTGATTCCTCCAGTTCTGCCTATCCTTGCCGAACAGTACCCGGGGATCTCGCTGATCATGCAGACTGGCGACAGCCTTGATATCTTCACCAGCCTGCTGTCGGCTGAAGTCGAACTGGCCGTGGTCGGGAATTGTTCAAACCATAAGAACATAGATTGCGTGCCGTTGTATAAGGATCTCCTGGTCCTCATTGTTGGTTCAGGGCACCCTTGGCACAAACAAGGCAAGGTATTAATCGACGAGCTTACAGCAGGCTCCTTTGTCGTCCGTGAAAGCGGTTCGGGAAGTGGGCAGGCCCTTGACGCATCTTTACGTAATGTCGGTTTTGATCCATCGCGGTTGAAGGTCGCAGCACGACTAGGAAGCAACGAAGCGGTGCAACAGGCTGTTGCCGTCGGCTTCGGCTGTGCTTTTGTGTCAGAACTTTCCATCGGGACCAGAGAAAAAAACCGTGAGGTCTTTAGAGTTGTGGTGGAGGGTTTGGCGGTCGAAAGAGAACTCTGGTTGGCGAAATTGCGTACCAGATCGGTTTCTGCTGCGGCTCAGGCCTTTAGCACTTTATTGTTGAAGCACTATGCAGGATAAACGCGTTACAACAAGCGGAAAAACCTAGCTACTGCTGAGGTCTAATCAATGGGAGTAATAAGACTCAGGACCCAATTACCAAAAGCAATCTCGCACACGGACCGGAGGAGGATCGGAACCCAAAAGAAAAGAGCGACCCCGGGAAGGTCGCTCTCATGCTAACTATGGTCGGGATGACTGGATTCGAACCAGCGACCCCCTGCTCCCGAAGCAGGTGCGCTACCAGGCTGCGCTACATCCCGTTTCAGCCTTAAGCAAATTCAGCGGATTTTTATCATACAAAGTGGCTGATTGGCAAGGTCTTTTGGCCTGTCGGGTTGTGAACGTGGAAGAAGTTGTCATGCGTTAAGTTTTACAAGGCTGCGAACCTTTTGCTTGTTTTTAACGGCCGGTCTTGCTATTAGCATGAGTCATGAAACTTCTGATGCTCTACGCAGATCGATTTGCCTACACTCCTGCCACAAAAACTCTCGAAGATGAGCCAGACTGCACGGAACCGGGTGAGATTACCGCCACGGTGGTGGGGTTGATTCATGCCGAGGCTGTTGATGAGGAGAATGTGTCGGGAGTAGAAAAGAAGCTGGTGAAAAACCTCAAGTGGGGGGCGCGCAAGAACGAGACCCAGCGTATCGTATTGCACACTTTCTCGCATCTGGCCGAAACCAAGGCCTCGGCTGCATTCACCAAGGCTTTGCTGGAAAGAGCCACCGAACGTTTACGCGGCTCCGGTTACGAAGTCTGGCAGACCCCTTTCGGTTACTTCCTCGACCTCGACCTGCAAGCCCCCGGTCGTTCCACGGCGCGTATCTTTACGTCATTCTGACGGGTCCATCCTGCAAAGATAAACCTGTATCTTTCCTTCCTCTCCGCTGTCCATCAACCTGGCCCTGTAGTCAACTCGCAGTAATGCGCATTGTTGTTATAAGGCCAACCTTTTTAGAGATTACCGCCAGTTCTTTAGATGATATCGTTAGTAGTCCTGCATTATTAAGGAAAGCAAATAAAGGGTACGCTTTTTGCTTAATATTTACGCGTTAGCAGGTGTTTTCCTGTGGTGAATGGGGTGGATGATCTTGGTTCGCTTGCTCTGATAATGTGCTGTTTTGGTTCGGTTTTTTTGTCGAGTCACTCTCAGTAAACAGAGAGAAAAAACGATGAACTTTACCTGGCCGCCGGTGAATAGAGGAAATGCTTTTAGTCTTAGCGAGTTACAGCCTTCCTGTGGAAGAAAAGACTCATCGTTGCTTGCCGATGAACCTGAGCGAAGAGATCAACAATTCCAGCCGTGGATGTTTGAGGTGTTGAAATGATTACTCAAGATAAGTGCTTGTTGAATTCGAAGTCCTCTATGGAGTTGTGGTGCAAAAGCGCGTTATGCCTGATGGGGATGGTGGTTTGGCTGACTTTGTTGGCCGTTGTGGCCCCGCAGAATGCAGAGGCTTTTAACCCAATGATCCATAGCTCCCTCTCCACCGGGTCGAGCAAGTGGGGCGGAGACTGGGGAACCACGACCGGCAAATATGGTGAATTCACCTGTGGCACTTGTCATGCCCGTGGAACCGGCAATATCAAGCGGATCAAAAAGAACCTGGTGGCTCCGAATGGAAGCGATAAATTCCCGATCGAAGTGGATGCCGGTACGGTTACTTTTCTCGACACGCGTGACGGAAGCTCAGATTTTGGCGATGATGCCGGTACGCATGCGACGTCGAATAAGATTTGTGAAAGCTGTCACAGCCAGAACCAGTTCCACAATTACGACACTGTTAATAACACCGGTGGTCTTTCCCACGAGAATCTGAAGGACTGCATCTCCTGCCATCTGCATTCAAAAGGTTTTGGGGCGAGCTGCGATGATTGCCACGGTAATCCGCCTACCACCACTGCCCACCTGGTTCATGCAGGCAGTGGTGGTGGTGAGTATGGCCTGGCCTGTTCCACCTGTCACCCCGAGGATCATGATGGTGTCGCAACCGATATCGCTTTTACCGGGATTGCTGCAACCTGGGCTGGCGCGACCTACAGTGCAGCTCAGAAGCAGTGTTCCAACCTCTACTGTCACGGTAATGCAACTGCAGATTGGGATGGCGGTACAGGTGGTGCCTGCGGCGATTGTCACGGTGACGCCAACGGTCGACCTGATGGTACAGATGAACCTTCAGGCGGCAGTCACCTGACTGCTTCACATCAGGTGGCATGTACCAATTGCCACAGTCACGATGCCACCAATACCACCCATCATGTCAATGGCCCGGCCAATGGTAACGGTGACGCCCTGGTTTCGAATGCTGGCAGCAGTGTGACCAGCTACAGTTACGGCAGTGAACTGGGCACTTCGCCCGATCCTGATGGTTATAAATACTCTGGTGGAAGCTGTGCCAACAGTTGCCACGGCGATCTGGATTGGGGCGGCACGGCCACTTGTGTGACTTGTCATAACGGTAGCGGTGCTGGAGCTACTCTGATTACGAGCAGTAATGCACATACCGACGCCGATGGTGCCGGATTAACCTATGCTTCCAATGATTGTGATGCCTGCCACCCACCACATACTGGAGGAGTTCTGGTGCCCAACAATGCGGCAGTCGGTATCAGTTACACTGCTGATGGACGCACCGGATTCCGCCTTGGCGGAACTGCAACCACAGGCACCTCTGAGCAAGAGATCTGCAATGGCTGCCACGCTGCGACCTACCAACCGTGGAACGTTACCCAGGGGAGCTATACGACAGGAACACTTTCTAACTACAGTAATTGGGATTCTGCTACCTGGCAAAGTGCTAACTTTTCCTCTTACAAGCCGATCACAATTCAGTCTAATCACTATAGTGCCGCTGGTCAGGCTTGTTCCTACTGTCACGACGTCCATGATACGGGTGGCGGTGTCAATGACGGCGCGGGTCCCTTCCTTCGTGGTTCCTGGACCTCAAGCCCCTTCCCCGAGGATGGTGCGCCACAGACGACAGCCCATGCGACGGCCTTTGGCGGAGTGCCACGCGGTGGTAACGGTACGGTAACCACTTCCATTACCAACTCTATCGGTGGTTGGCAGATCGAGCAGAACAACGCTTTTTTCAGCTGGACTGATTATGAAACCGATGCGAGTGTTTGTTTCTCCTGTCACACAGGTGAAGCCATCAGGCAGGCCTGGCCACCGCATGCAGCTGTTGTTCCGGGGCTTGGCCATACCACCAGCTATACTTCGGCGAACATCTACAGACAATCTATTCGCGGTGAGGGCAATAACTGGCAACTTGGTCCGATGCGGCACGAAGGATCAGCTTTGACCGGTACACCCGCTAGCGCCTCAAAGCCTGCCTGGGTCTACGGTTTGCGTACACCAGAGACCGTTTTTACGACGGGGATCACACCTTATATTGATGCTGACAGACCTGATACCGGTGAACTTGACCTCACATCTGCTATCGGGATTACCGTCGATGATGGTACGACGGATACGGGCTTCCACAACTTCCCGTGCTCCAAGTGCCACAGCCCGCACATGTCGGCGCTGCCTCGTCTGATGATTACCAACTGTCTTGATGTTACTCACAATGCCTGGGATGACTCGATCAGTCCTAATGGGTGGGAGGGGCATACCTCAACACAGTTGGGTTTCGGTACGACTGCACTTAACTGTCACCGATATGTCAGTGCCAGTGATACAGATAAAAACCAGACGGGGACCACCGAAGCTGGTTGGAATAGTGTAACCCCTTGGTAACACATTGAACATTTAGCAAAGAAAATGCAGGGGCGCTTCCCGTTTCAGGAAGTGCCCCTGTCTTCATTGATGCAACCCCTCTGCCACTCAGTTACAGTTTGTCCCATTCCCAGAAATTCTGTGTCACGGCCGCAACTCCATACTCTGCTGCTCTTTGTTCGCCAGCATCAACTGCTCCGGCGTAACTCCTGTCACCTGTAGTGCCACATCTGAATCGAGACCAACCTCTGAGGTGATATTCGACAATTCATCATGCAAGCTGATATTGCGCCTGTCGACTGTTGTGGGTGCGAGTGCGCTGATCGATCGGTAAATCAAGTTCATCAGCATGCTGTTGATAGGGGCAACGGTTGCGAATTGCAGAAATGGACTGAGCTTCTCATGAACAAACCTTAATGCCTCTTGGGCCATTTGTTGCATTTAATTCTGCGAAGCTAATGATAGTCGAGTTAATTGACCGTGGTTAATTGGCTGAGGGGTGTGTGACGCTTGCAGGAGCTTTTATGGTGTAAGGGGTTGTTAACTAGCTGTTAATAAAGGGGGATCAACCAAACGCTGAACGTTTGTAAGTAGAGAGATGCAAGTCTCCAATAAAAGGCAAAACCAGAGTAATCTGGTGACGCAAAGCCAACAGATTCGTCGATTCCAAATCGCACTGCAGGGCGGATGGCTGGGCTACTGAAGAGATTTAAATGATTATCGTTGTTTGTAAAATCAACTCAGGGGGTGGCT
>DAOWJU010000163.1 GCA_030640215.1 Desulfuromonadales bacterium | reverse complement strand
TTCTTATGTCCCCTGGCAGGAGAACTCCTTCCCCGGTTTGCTCGGCAACGTGGTTGCCGGTCGGATCAGCAAGCATTTTGATTTCGGCGGCACCAACTGTGTGGTCGACGCCGCGTGCGGCAGCTCCCTGGGCGCACTTAACCTGGCGGCGATGGAGTTGACTACCGGCAAGTCCGACATGGTGATCACTGGCGGCATCGACACTTTTAACGACATCTTCATGTACACCTGCTTCAGCAAGACCCCGGCACTCTCTCCTTCCGGTCATGCCAAACCATTTGCTGACAATGCTGATGGCACCACTCTGGGCGAAGGTCTGGGGATTGTCGTCATCAAACGTCTGGCCGACGCCGAGCACGATGGTGATAAAATCTACGCAGTCATCAAGGGCATCGGTGCGTCGAGTGACGGCCGTGGTGGGGCCATTTATGAACCGAGTGCAACCGGCCAGCAGAAAGCTTTGCGGCGGGCTTACGAGCAAGGTGGCGTTGATCCTCAAACTGTCGAATTGATCGAAGCTCACGGCACCGGAACCAAGGTCGGTGATGCTGTTGAGGTGACTTCCTTGACGGCCGTTTTCGGCGAGGCTGATTCTCCCTGGTGTGCGATCGGTTCGATCAAGTCCCAGATCGGCCACACCAAGGCTGCGGCCGGTTCTGCCGGTCTGATCAAAGCCGCTATGGCGCTCTACAACAAGACCCTGCCGCCGACCATCAAAGTCGAGAAGCCACAGGAGACGGTGAGCTCGGCGACTTCTCCATTCTATGTCAACACCGAAGCACGTCCCTGGATTCCTCGTGGAAATCATCCACGTCGGGCCGGAGTCAGTGCGCTTGGTTTTGGCGGCAGCAACTTCCATTGCCTGCTTGAGGAGTACCAGCCGCTCAAGGCTGCTGCTGATTGGCAAGGCGACGTGCAGCTTGTTGCCTTCAGTGCCGCCGATGAGAGTGGTCTGGAATCAGCATTACAAAAGTTTCCGACCGACGCAGCCTGGAATAATCTGCGTCTGGCCGCGGCTCATAGTCGTAGCAATTTCGATGCACAGCAAGCATGCAGATTGGTGATGATCCTGGAAAAGGACAGCTCCAAGCTCGCAGCCCAGGTGAAGAGCGCCTTGGCCATGCTCAGCAGCAAACGTGACCAGAATTCATGGAGCACTCCCGACGGAACCTTCTTTGCCAAGGGCGATGTTGCTGGCAAATTGGCGATGCTCTTTCCCGGTCAGGGTGCTCAGTATCCTGGCATGCTCAAGGATCTGGCGATTCAATTCCCGCAGTTCCTCGACTCTTTCACAGCAGCAGATCGTGCCTTCCTGAGCAACAGTGGCGGCGAAGCAGGCCGTCTCGCTGAACTCGTTTATCCCCGTCCCAGCTTTGATCAGTCAACCAGAGATCAGAATATAGCGAGTTTGCAAGCGACGGAAGTTGCTCAACCTGCTCTCGGTGCTGTCAGTCTGGGAGCCCGTGACATTCTTGCTGCCTTTGGTGTCACCGCCGAGGCTTATGCCGGTCACAGCTACGGTGAACTGACCGCGCTTTGCTCCGGTGGTTATTTTGATGTTGACGCTTTGCATGCGCTGTCGCGCCTGCGTGGCGAACTGATGGCTGCTGGTGAAGGTGACCGCGGTTCGATGCTGGCGGTCTCTGCACCTCTTGGTCAGGTTGAAGCGTTTCTTGAAAAATCCGATCTGAAGCTGGTGCTGGCCAATCGCAACACTCCCGAACAGGGTGTCCTCTCTGGAGCAACCGCTGAGATCGAAAAGGCGGCCAAGTTGCTTGATAAAGAGGGCCTGCGCTACAAACAACTTGCGGTGGCTGCGGCCTTCCACAGTGAGCTGGTCGCCGATGCCAGCGGCCCGTTTGGCGAGCGTCTGCAAGAAATTAAATTCAGTAAACCGACCGCCACTGTTTATGCCAACACTACCGGCAGTGCTTATCCGGAGACAGCTAAAAAAGCCCGTGAAATTCTCACCGCCCAATTGGCCTGTCCGGTCGACTTTGTTGCAGAAATTGAAGCAATGTATGCAGCCGGCATGCGCACCTTCCTCGAGGTTGGCCCCGGTGCTCGCATGACCGGCATGGTCAAAGCGATTCTCGGTGAGCGTGAATATCAGGCGATTGCTATCGATGCCTCCAACGGCAAGCGTTCAGGAATCAATGATCTGGCCCGTGCCCTGGGCCAATTGACTGTGCTCGGCTACCCGGTTGATCTGTCGTGCTGGGATGAAGGCTATGCCGCGACTCTCAAGTCGACACAAGGCAAAAAGCCCGGCATGACGATTCCCTTGATCGGCGCCAACTACTTTAAGCGACCAAAGAAACGTCCACCTGTGCCGCAACAAACGCCAGCGTTACAACAAGTAGCTGTGGCTTCGCCTGTCGTTCAAGTTGCGCCGCAAGCAGCGCCGACTCAAACGGTACAAATTCAAGGGGCGACTACCCCCGTTAATCCTGTAGCGTCGGCACCAATGGCAACCGTTGCCAACGCCGGTTCCCTGCAGGAAGCACTACAGATCACCCGGCAGAGCATGCAGGCTTTGCAGAATCTGCAGGAGCAGACCTCGCGTTTGCACCAGCAATTTCTGGCCGGACAGGAATCAGCTACCCATTCCTTCCTCAATCTGGTTGAACAGCAGAACCGTCTATTGCAGGGCCAACCATTGACCGCTGGCGTTACACCGGTTGTTGCGACTCCGGCAGTGGCCGCTGTCTCGGTTCAGCCGATGGCAGCACCTGTCGCGGAAGTCATTCCTCCCGTTGCACCGGCTGCAGTTCCAACGGTTGATAGCAGCCAGGTTTCAGCGACGTTACTCACTGTTATCGCTGAAAAGACCGGCTACCCGGAAGAGATGCTGGAGCTGGACATGACCCTCGATGCCGATCTCGGTATCGATTCGATCAAACGTGTCGAAATTCTTTCTGCGCTGCAGGAGAAACTCCCCGAGGCCCCGGCGGTTAAACCGGAAGACTTAGGGACCCTGCAAACTCTTGGTCAGATTATCGACCATTTGAGTGCTGGCATGGCCGCTGCGCCAGCGATGGTTTCTGCTGAGCCAGTCATGGCCTCTGCTACCTCTATTGACAGCAGTCAGGTCGCCACTGTGCTCTTGTCTGTCATCGCTGAAAAGACCGGTTACCCGGAAGAGATGCTGGAACTGGAGATGACCCTCGATGCCGATCTCGGTATCGATTCGATCAAACGCGTCGAAATTCTTTCCGCGCTGCAGGAGAAACTTCCCGAGGCCCCGGCTGTCAAGCCGGAAGATCTCGGAACCTTGCAGACTCTTGGTCAGATCATTGACCACTTAAGTGCCGGTATGGCACCCGTACCAGCAGCTCAAGTTGCTGCGCCGGTTGCGGCACCTGCAATTGACAGCAGCCAGATCTCCAGTGTGTTGCTCGAAGTAATCGCTGAGAAAACCGGCTATCCGATTGAGATGCTCGAGATGGACATGGCGCTCGATACTGACCTCGGCATCGATTCGATCAAGCGCGTAGAGATTCTTTCCGCGTTGCAGGAGAAACTCCCCGAAGCTCCGGCTGTCAAACCGGAAGACCTTGGTGTTTTGCAGACCCTCGGTCAGATTGTCGATTACTTGAGCGCAGGCATGGCCAGCGCAGCCCCGGCACCTCAGACGGCCGCAGCGCCCGCTGTTGACAGCGACCGGGTATCAAGCGTGTTGCTTGAAGTGATCGCCGAGAAGACCGGTTATCCGATTGAGATGCTCGAGATGGAGATGGCGCTCGACACCGATCTCGGTATCGATTCGATCAAACGCGTCGAAATCCTCTCCGCATTACAGGAAAAGTTGCCCGAAGCTCCGGCGGTTAAGCCGGAAGACTTAGGTGTTTTACAGACCCTTGGCCAGATCGTTGACCATCTTGCTGCCGCTGGTAGCAAGAGTGCTGCACCTGTCGCCGCTATGACTGCACCCAGTCCGCTTGACCGTGATGCCGTTGCGGCCACCCTGCTTGAGGTGATTTCTGGCAAGACCGGTTATCCGGTCGAGATGCTCGAACTGGAGATGGCGCTTGATACCGATCTCGGTATCGATTCGATCAAGCGCGTCGAAATCCTCTCCGCCCTGCAGGATAAGTTGCCGGGAGCCCCGGCAATCAAGCCGGAACATCTTGGCACCTTGCAGACCGTTGGCCATATCGTCGATTTTCTGGCCAGTGTTTCTGGTGTTGCCGAGCCAGTGACAAAACCAGTAGAGCCACTTGAGTTGCCATCTGTAGGCAGTGGTGTCGAGCGTAAAGTCCTCAAAGCAGTTCCTTTGCCGGCTGTCCAGAATCGCGGCTCGCTCAATCTGCCAAAAGACTCCGTGGTTTGGGTCAACGATGATGACTCAGAGTTGAGCGCTGCCATTTGTCAGCAGTTGGAGGCACAAGGTCTGGCTGCGGAAAAGGTTAATCTCACCCAGCTTGAGGGTCTTGTCCCGGCAGAGACTCTCGCCGGACTGGTTCTGCTCGCCCCGCAATCTGGAACCGATGATCTTTTTATCGAGAATGCTTTTCGCCTGATGCAGTTGGCGGAACCGATGCTTAATGCCACTGCTGATAAGGCCGGAGCTGTTATGGCCACGGTGTCACGCCTGAACGGCACCTTTGGGATGGCGGTTGGTGGCGCGGTCAAGGATGTTCTTTCGGGTGGACTGGCTGGACTGGCCAAAACGGCCGGTCACGAATGGCCTGACGTTGCCTGCAAGGCTTTCGACCTGTCGGCAGACCTGACTGATGTGGACAAGGTAGCTCAAATGCTGGTTGCCGAGCTGCTGGTTGACGGTGCCCAGGAGGTTGGATTTACAAACGATGGTCTCTATACCCTCAAACTGGTCGAAGAATCACTCTCGGGTGAACCGCTTGCTTCGCCGGTCAGTTATGGTGACGTGGTCGTGGTCAGTGGTGGCGCACGCGGTGTTACTGCCGAGGTTGCCATTGCTCTGGCGGCTTCAAGTCAGGCGACCCTGTTGCTGCTCGGTCGTAGTGAAACTCCACAAACGGAACCGGCGTGGCTTGAAGGCCTGAGCAGTGAAGCCGAGATCAAAAAAGCTGTGATTGCTAACGCTGATAGCCCTCTTAAACCGAAAGACGTTGGCCGTAAATGCCGGGAGATTCTCGGCAGCCGCGAGATTCAGAACAGCCTGCGTCGTATCAAAGCAGCGGGTGGTCAGCCTCTCTATCGCTCCGTTGACCTGCGCGATAGCGCTGCGGTTGCGGCTGTTATCAAGGATGTTCGTGAAGAGTACGGTCCAATCAAGGGCTTGATCCATGGTGCCGGAGTCCTGGCGGATCGTTTGATCAAGGACAAGACGGCTGAGCAGTTTGAGCAGGTCTACAGCACCAAGATCGTCGGTTTGCGTAGTCTGCTGGCGGCGCTTACTGAAGACGAATTGAAATTCATGGTGATGTTCTCATCGTCGACTGGACGTTACGGTCGTACCGGCCAGGTTGATTACGCCGTGGCTAACGAGATTCTCAATAAAATTGCCCAGCAAGAGGCCGGACAGCGTTCTGACTGTCGCGTGCTCTCCCTGAACTGGGGACCGTGGGACGGCGGTATGGTCACACCGGCGCTGAAAAAAGTTTTTGCCGAGGAAGGCGTTGCTGTCATCGACCTCAAGGCTGGTGCTGATTACCTGGTCGAAGAAATTGCCACTCCGCCGGGTGGACCGGTAGAGTTGGTGATCCTCGGTGGTCGGGAGGAAGCTGCCAGTGAGGCTTCGTCCCAGGCTCACGATAATATCTACGTCTCCAAGGCTTTTGACCTGGAGGTTTCCATCGAACAGTACCCGTTCCTCAAATCTCATGTCATCGATGGCAAAGCGGTTCTGCCGATGGCGGTGATGATTGAATGGATGGCGCATGGTGCGATCCACAATAATCCGGGTTTACGTTTTCATGGCTTCAATGATCTGCGGGTTTTGAAGGGTGTTACTCTGGAGCAGGGTCAGACACACACTTTGCAGGTGATGACCGGCAAATCCTTCAAGAGTGATGGGGTGCATGTCGTGCCGGTAGAACTTTCCGGGGTCACGGCTGGTGGCCAGCAGTTTGTTCATTGCCGTGCCCGAGTTGTTCTGGCGACCAAACTTCCGGAAGGCAAACTGGCCACCGAGCGCGTGGAGCTGCAATCATATAGCCGTACCGTTGAAGAGCTCTACCAACCTGATCGACTTTTCCATGGGCCTGACTTCCACGGTATCCGTGAGGTGATCGGTTGTTCCACTGACGGCATCGCTTCGATGGTTCGCCCGGCACCCTTGCCGACCGAATGGATCAAACAGCCGTTGCGCAACTCCTGGCTGGCTGATCCGCTGGCCCTCGATAGCAGCTTCCCGATGATGATTCTCTGGAGTTTCGAACGCTACCAGTCCGGGTCCTTACCAGTCTTTGCCGGACGCTATCGCCAGTATCAGGATAAATTCCCTGAAACCGGCGTCGAGATTCGAATTCATGTCACCAGTCAAAGTGACAGCCAGGCGACTGCAGAAATTGACTTTGTCGACCCGGTTAGTGGCACCTTGATCGCCCGTATCGAAGGCTATGAGTGTGTGATTAATGCTTCGCTGAATGCGAGCTTCCAGCGTAATAAACTGCAGGGAGTTGCCTGAGAATGAAGCACGGTAAATCTGTTGCAATCGTCGGGGTCGGTGGCATCTTTCCTATGTCGCCGACCCTGGATCGTTTCTGGGAAACGATTACTGGAAACGTCGATACTTCGCGGCAGCCGCCGCAGGGACGTTGGCTGCTTGACCCCGATGAGGCATTCGATCCAGCGATCAGTGCGCCGGACAAGGTCTATTCGAAAAAGGCCTGCTTCATTGATGATGAAAACAGTACGTCATCAATCGCTGGCCTCGATCTTGAGGCCGGTTTTCTCAGCGGTCTCGATCCGATGTATCGCCTGCTGCTGCGTACTGGCCATCAGGCGTTCAGTGACGGACGGATTGATGAGCTCGATCGTGAACGGGTCGGTGTCATCATCGGTAACCTGGCACTGCCAAGCGAACATTCTTCAACGATGGCCAGAGATTATCTTGGCCGTACTTTTTCTGAAAAACTTCTCGGCACAGAAAATTCCCCAGAGCTGCCAAGTGTTGACCCCGTGAATCGCTATGTTGCTGGTTTGCCTGCGGGCCTGCTGGCCAAAGCGCTCGGTCTCGGTGGAACTTGCTATACGCTTGATGCTGCCTGCGCCTCCTCGCTCTACGCTATCAAACTGGCGGTTGACGAACTGCTGACCGGTCGAGCCGACGCCATGTTGACCGGTGGCCTGGCGCGCCCTGATTCACTCTACACCCAGATGGGTTTTTCTCAATTACACGCGCTTTCTCCTTCCGGAACCTGTTCTCCTTTTGATGCTAATGGCGATGGCCTGGTGGTCGGTGAGGGCAGTGGCATGTTCCTGCTCAAGCGCACCGAGGATGCTGTGCGTGCCGGAGATCACATCTATGCCGTAATTCGCGGTATCGGCCTCTCTAACGATATCGGTGGCAGCTTGCTTGCTCCTGCATCCGAAGGCCAATTGCGGGCGATGCGTTCAGCCTATCAGCAAGCCGGTTGGTCGCCGTCTGATGTTGACATGATCGAATGTCATGCCACCGGAACTCCGGTGGGTGATGTGGTCGAATTTTCCAGCCTGAAAAGCCTTTGGGGCGAAGACGGTTGGAAACCTGGACAGTGTGTGATCGGGTCGGTGAAATCAAATATCGGTCATCTTTTGACCGCTGCCGGTTCTGCCGCCCTGATGAAAACTTTGCTGGCGATGAAAGAGCGCACTCTGCCGCCAACTGCCAACTTCGTGCAGCCAGCCAAAGGTGTCGATCTGGAGTCGAGCCCGTTTCGGGTTCTGCAACAATCGAAACCATGGAAGTCACGTAAAAAAGGTCAACCACGGCGTGCTGCTGTGAGCGCTTTTGGTTTCGGTGGCATCAATGCTCATCTCTTGATTGAGGAATGGGTACCGAAGAAACCGGCGAAAAGTTCTGTTGCTTATCTCCCTTCATTCAAGCAGAAGAGCCAACCGGTGGCGATTGTTGGCATGGGCGCTCATCTCGGCCCATGGGATTCGCTTGATGCTCTGCGCAGCCGCTTCTTAGGGAGTGAGGCTGCTGTGAATCCAGAGTGTCCCAACCGTTGGTGGGGGGCAGAGGAGAGCCAGTGGCTGCAGAAAAAAGGCTTCAATAAGTCTGACTTTAAAGGCTTTTACGTCAATGAAGTGCAGACGGTGCCCGGAGCTTTTCGCATCCCGCCGAAAGAGGTCGAAGAGATGTTGCCCCGTCAGCTTTTGATGCTCAAGGTTGCCGACGAGGCGTTGCAGGATGCCGGTATCAAACAGGATGACCTGCTCTTTACCGGAGTCTTTATCGGCACAGGTCTGGACCTTAACGCCACCAATTTCAGCTTCCGCTGGGGACTGCAAAAAATGGCCCGGCAGTGGGCACAACAACTTGGCCGTGAGCTTACTGAAGCGGAACTCAATGATTGGCTTGCCGCTCTGCGCGAATCGGCCGGGCCAGCGTTAAGCGCCAACCGGGTCATGGGCGCGCTCGGCAGTGTCGTTGCCAGTCGGGTCGCCAAGGAATTCAAGGTCGGTGGCCCGAGCTTTACTCTGTCGAGTGAAGAAAACTCCGGCTTGCGCGCCCTCGAAGTGGGTGTGCGTGCCTTGCAGGAAGGCTCTATCAACCGGGCGATTGTCGGAGCTGCCGATATGGCTGGCGATTTGCGTGCAGTCCTCGGTCGACATGCGACCCAACCCTTCTCCAAACGTGGTGCTGCTCGTCCCTTTGATAAAAATGCCGATGGTTCGGTGGTTGGTGAAGGTGCCGCCGCGGTTGTTCTCAAACGCCTCGATGATGCCAAGCAGGATGGTGATCGGATTTATGCCATCATAAAAGGTGTCGGTACAGCCACCGGGGGGCGCGTCGAAACGAATGTCCCTGACAGCAACGCCTACACCCTCTCTGTGGAGAGGGCCAGTCGTGAGGCCAATGCTGCTCCGGAATCAGTCAGTTATCTGGAAACCCACGGCAGTGGTCTGTCACAAGAAGATGAGCTGGAGGCGAACGCTCTGGGCGCTTTTTTCGGTGCTAAAGAGACAGATAACCCGTGCTACATCGGTAGTGCCAAGGCCGATGTCGGCCATACCGGGGCTGTGTCCGGATTGGCATCACTGATCAAGGCGTCACTCTGCCTGCAAGAACAGATCTTGCCGCCACTGCGTAATCTGCAGTCGTTGCGTTATGACTGGGTGCGCGGCAAACGCAGCTTTATTGCTCCCGAGTCGGCACAATTCTGGTTGCGCAACCGGGTGGAAGGGCCGCGCCGGGCTCTGGTCAGTGGGTTTGGTAGCGATGGAACCTGCTCCCACATCTTGCTCGAAGGTGTCGAGAATAAAAGCAGGAAGACTCGGACCTCCTCTGTTCAGCGTCCCCTTGGCGCACTCGACGAGGGACTTTTCGCTCTCGAAGCCGACGATGTCGAAGGTTTGTTCAAAAAGATCGCCCAGCTGCAGGACTTTGCAGCCATGGCCTCTGACGGCGGCATCGAACAGTTGGCATTGCAGTGGTATCGGGACACAGGCCTTGATCAGAGCAAACAGCTCTGTATGGCTCTGGTGGCATCGAACCGTGCGGAGCTGCTCGATCAACTCGAACACGCCTTGCTTGAGTTGCGCAGTAACCCTGATAAATCCCTGGGTGGCAATGGCACCATGCTTTCGGCAGGTATCCGCGACCGGCTCTTCTTTGTGCCCGAGCCGCTGGCACCACAGGGTAAAGTTGCATTTGTCTTCCCCGGTTCCGGTAACCATTTTGCCGGGATGGGGCGCGAGCTCTCCGCCCGTTGGCCAGCTATCTACAGTCAGCAGGATGCTGGCAGCCAGTTCCTGGCACGCCAATTTCTGCCGGAACATTTCTGGAAAGCCGAGCTGAGTGAGACGTTGCATGATAATCACAATGCTCTGGTGATCGGCCAGGTGGCTCTCGGCACAGCGGTGAGTGACCTGGTGCGCAGCTTCGGTGTCGAGCCTCAGGTGGTAAGCGGCTACAGCCTTGGCGAATCAGCCGGTCTCTTTTCTTTGGCAGCTTGGAAGGATCGTGACGGCATGTCGCAGCGGCTTAGCGACTCACCTCTCTTTACCGAAGAGCTCGCCGGTGAATGCACGGCTGCACGTAAGGTCTGGGGTCTGAAAAGAACTGAGAAAGTCGATTGGATTCTCGGTCTTATCGATGTTCCTGCAGCGCAAGTGAAGCAGGCCTTGGTCGGCAAAGATAAAGCCTACCTGTTGATTGTCAACACCCACCGGGAATGTGTGATCGGTGGCGATCGCCAGCAAGTCGAAGCTCTGGCTCGTGAAGTCAAAGGTCATTTCTTCCCCTTGCGTGGTGTGACTACCGTGCATTGCGAAGTTGTCAAACCTGTGGCCACAGCATACCGTAACCTGCACCTCTTCCCGGTGACAGCACCGAAGGACATCACCTTCTACAGTTGTGCCCTCGGCGAGAGCTATAAAGTCACCACTGACAGTGCTGCTGATGTGATCCTCGGCCAGGCGTTGGAGACCATTGATTACACCAAGGTCATCGAGCAGGCTTATGCCGATGGTGTGCGGATCTTCCTAGAAATGGGTCCGGGCAATTCCTGCAGCCGCATGATTGGTAGTATTCTGGAAGGCAAGCCGCATATGACCAGGGCCGCCTGCTATCCCGGCCAGAAAGCCACATCGCTGATTCTGCGTCTGTTGGCCAACTGTCTGGCAGAACGGGTGCCTATGGATCTTTCTAAACTCTATCCAGAGACAATAGCGATTTCCGAACAGTCCTCCGGGCCGCGTATCAACACCGTGATTGGTGGGGCTCCGTTTGTTCCCGCAACACTTCCAGAAAAAGAACCGCTTGTTCAGTCTGTTGCGGAAGCAAAGGGACGCGAAATGCCAGGGGAGGGGGACAGTTCCCATGCGGGGACAGTCCCCGTGCAGGTCGCGGCTACAGGGACGATTGCTGATCCTCTGGTGGCGCAGATGGCTGAGACTGCAGAGTTGAATGCCAAGACCCATGCTGCTTATCTGCAATTTGCCAGCACCATGGAAAAGACGCTTACCGAGAACATCAATCTGCAGATGTCACTGTTGCAGCAGATGGTAGTTAATGGTGAAACAATTCCAGAGATGGAATCGTTGAAGATTGATTCTCAGGGACTGGCTTCGCAGGTGCCAGTCCCCGGTCAAACAGTCCCTGGCCAGCCCCTAGCCCCCAGCCTCCAGCCTCCGCCTCTTAGCACCCAGCCCCCGATGTTCAACAGAGAAATGTGCATGGAATTTGCTGTCGGCTCGATTGCCAGGATGCTGGGACCCGAGTTCGCTGAAGTTGATAGTTACCCGACTCGCGTGAGACTGCCTGATGAGCCTCTGATGCTGGTTGATCGGATTATGACGGTTGAGGGCGAACCGCGCTCCATGACCAGCGGCCGGGTCGTGACTGAACATGATGTTACTGCAGACCGCTGGTATCTCGATGGTGGTCGTATGCCGACCTGTATTGCTGTCGAAGCCGGTCAGGCCGATCTCTTCCTCTCTGGTTATCTGGGCATCGATTTCATCAGCAAAGGTAAAGCGGTCTATCGGCTGCTCGACGCCGTGGTGACCTTTCATCGTGGCTTGCCGGTGCCGGGTGATGTGATTCGGTACGATATTAAAATTGATCATTTCTTCCGCCAGGACCAGACCTACCTCTTCCGTTTCAATTTTGAGGGAACAGTTAACGGCGAACCGCTGTTGTCGATGCAGGATGGGATCGCCGGTTTTTTTACCGAACAGGAGTTGGCCGCTGGTAAGGGCATCGTCCATACCAAGCTCGACCTGATGCCGCAGCCGGGTATCAAGCCTGATGACTGGCGTGAACTGGCACCGCTGACGGTGGAGTCCTACGATGAAGTCCAGGTCAAAGCGATCTATGCTGGTGATCTCGGTGCTGCTTTTGGCGAACTCTTTAACCGTCTGAATCTGGTAAAACCTTATACCTTGCCAGGCGGCAAACTAAAACTGGTTGACCGCGTGATTGAACTTGATCCCCATGGCGGCCGTTACGGCCTCGGCCAGATTCGCGCCGAGATGGATATCAGTTCGGAAGACTGGTTTTTGACCTGTCACTTCTGTGATGACAACGTCATGCCCGGCACTCTGATGTATGAATGCTGCATGCATACTCTGCGCATCTACTTGCTGCGCATGGGCTGGATCGGTGAGGACGGCACCACCTGGTGCGAACCGATCCCCGGTGTTGACAGTGGCCTGAAATGCCGCGGCCAGGTTACCGAGACGACCAAAACCGTGACTTACCAAGTCAGTATCAAGGAGCTTGGCTACGGTCCGGAGCCTTTTGCAATTGTTGATGCGCTGATGTTTGCCGATGGCAAAGCGATTGTTGAGATTCCGAATATGTCGGTTCGCTTGACCGGATTGACGCGTGAGAAGGTTGAAGATTTGTGGCCAGGGACTGTCCCCGGTGTTAAGGGGACTGTCCCTGGCGTGCTCTATAATTACGAAAAAATCCTGGCGTTTTCCACCGGCAATCCTTCCGAAGCATTTGGTGAGCCGTACAAAGTTTTCGATCAGCAACGCAAGATTGCGCGTCTGCCGGGACCGCCGTTCCAGTTTCTCGATCGCATTGTTGATGTCACCGGTGAACCGTTCAAATTGGTCGAGGGAGCAACCTGTGCAGCAGAGTATGATGTGCCGCCGGATGCCTGGTATTTCGCGGCGGGCCGACAGCCGGAAATGCCCTTCAGCGTTCTGCTTGAGATTGGTCTGCAGCCCTGTGGCTGGCTGGCGGCCTACCTCGGCTCGGCGTTAACCAGTGAAATCGATCTCAAGTTTCGCAACCTCGATGGCAATGCCGTACAGCATCGCCCGGTCACCTCGGAATCCGGAACCCTTACGATCAAGGTCAAGATCACCCGCATCGCCAACAGCGGCGGCATGATTATCCAGAGCTACGATTTCGAGATCAGTGATCGACAGGGACCAGTCTATACTGGTGATACGGTCTTTGGTTTTTTCTCGTCAGAATCGCTGGCTCAGCAGGTCGGAGTCCGCGAAGCCAAGCCTTACCAGCCGACGGCTGAGGAAATAGCTCGTGCCGAACAGTTCGATTATCCCTCTGAAGCGCCCTTCCCGGAGCAGAAAATGCGCATGATCGATCGCATTGAACTCTTTGTTGCCGATGGTGGCCCGGCGGGTCTTGGTTTCCTGCGTGGTAGTAAAGCTGTTGATCCTGATGAGTGGTTCTTCAAAGCCCACTTTTATCAGGATCCGGTCTGCCCCGGTTCCCTTGGTCTCGAATCCTTTTTGCAACTGCTTAAGGTCGCGGCCGTCAAACGTTGGGGAGGGGATGCCGACACCATCCTTGAAACAATTGCCCATGGCAAGCAGCACCGCTGGAACTATCGCGGCCAGATTATTCCGAGCAACGATCGGGTTCTGGTTGAGGCTGTGGTTACGTCAATTGATGATGAACAGCAGTTGCTGAAGGCCGATGGCTACCTTTCGGTGGATGGTAAGATAATCTATCAGATGAAAGATTTCTCGCTACGTTTCAGGTCATAAAGGAAGGAACCTCGTTCAAACGCGCTGAGCCAGCCTGGAATAAGTGGACACCAACCTGATGACCCGTATTTGCAAGGATGCCCGATGAAGTTTCTCACGAGCCAGTTGTTGTCTCTCCTTATCCCGGTACGCGCCCGCCCCAATATCCGGGCTCTGGTGAGCTATTCTCTTCTACTGGTGGTGACCGTGGCACTCTTTGCCGTTGGCTTCCACCTGATCATGTACCACGTTGAGGGGCAGGAGCACTCCTGGATCACGGGAGTTTACTGGGCTCTCACGGTCATGACTACTCTTGGGTTCGGCGACATCACCTTCCACAGTGATCTGGGTCGCCTGTTCAGTCTTGTGGTTCTCCTGACCGGCGTTGTGCTGCTCCTGATCGTGCTGCCGTTCGTATTCATCCGGTTCTTCTACGCACCGTGGATGGAGTCCCGAATGCGGTTTCATGCGCCCAGGGCAGTTCCTCCCGGAACTCAAGGCCATGTCATTCTGTGCGGCCTCGACAGTCTGGCCACGGCGTTGCTGGCGCGTCTGCAACTTCACGGTATCCCTCACTTCGTGATCGAACCGGACCCGGTCAAAGCCGTGCAACTGCACATCGACGGCGTGCCAGTGGTGACCGGAAGAGTGGAGGACCGGGCCACCTACGAGGCGTTGGAGGTGGCGCAAGCCAGGCTGGTGGTCGCCAACTGCGCCGACACAATCAACACCAACATCACCCTGACGATCCGGGACCTTTCTCCACAGGTGCCCATCGCTGCGTTGGCGGAGCACGAGCAGTCCATCGACCTGCTGGAGCTGACTGGCAGCAATCACGTTATGCCACTCAAACGCCAGTTAGGGGAGCACCTCGCCAACCGTGTCAACGCCGGACACCTTCACTGCCACGTGGTTGGGCGGTTGGGAAACCTTCTGATCGCGGAGTTCCCGGTGCATAATACTCCGCTGGTCGGTCGTTCCCTGAGAGAAATGCAGTTGCGGGATACCCTGGGCATGAACGTGGTGGCGGTGTGGGAGCGGGGTCACCTGGTGCCGGTCACGCCTGATACCATCCTTGCCGACGGAAGTTTTCCGGTGGTGATGGGGACTGAAGAGCAAATCGCCAATCTCGATGCCTATCTGGTGATTTACAACACCAATTTCAATCCGGTGCTTGTGATCGGTGGTGGCAAGGTGGGCTGCGTCACCGCCCAAACCCTCCGGAAGCGTGGCGTGACAGTTCACATAATTGAGCGCGAGGAGGGGTTGCGGAGCTCTCTGGAAGAGGTTGCCGACCAGTTGTTCATCGGCGACGCGGCTGATCGGGAACTGCTCATGAGTGCGGGCTTGGCTGATGCCCCCAGTGTGTTGCTCACCACGAATGATGACGCCATGAACATCTATCTGGCGGTGTACTGCCGTCGCCTGAATCCGGAGCTTCGGGTGATTAGTCGTATCACTCACGAGCGTAATATTGAAGCGATCCACCGGGCTGGTGCCGACTTTGTGCTGAGTTACTCTTCCCTGGGAGCCGAGGGCGTTATGTCGCTGCTGCAGAATCGAGAGTCAGTGATCCTGGGTGAGGGGTTCGACCTCTTTTATATTCCTGTGCCAGCGAGTTTGGCTGGACAGACTCTGGCGACCAGCCATATCCGGGCGCGGACCGGTCTCAACGTGCTGGCGTTGCGCATGCCCGGCGGTGGAGTTGTCACGGCGACGGCCTCGACGGTCCTTGAACCGGATTGTGAGCTGGTGATGTTGGGGAGCGAACCCCAGCGTCTGGATTTTACCGAAGAGTTCCGATGAGGGTCGGGCGAAGCCTCGACTGGCTGCTAAGCGGAGGGTTGTTTGTCGGTCGATGGCAAGATTATTTGTCAGATGACGGACTTTGCGATCATGGTCAAACTCTAGTGCTTAATGTCTGCGCTTGCGACTATCTTGATCTGATGATATTTTCGAACATTGCCTATAAGATGATTTGCAATGAAATGCCAAACCACTAGTCTTGGATCTGACCAAAATGACTTATTCTGTCACGTTTGTCCTTTAGCTTCATAATATATCAAGATTTCTTCTTGCCCAGAACTGTAGAAAAATGACCGATGTGAATGACAAAATCTTTAAAGTCGAGTTAGACCGCTTGGAGATGCTCTCCCCGGACGGCGAGCCGACCAGTCTTTACTTTGTCAAAGACAGAGAAACTACCGAAGATCCTCGTATTCGCATTGCACTGGAAAAGGCGGCCAAGTATCAAGCTGACGCTGTTTTCTTCCGTCTTTTCCCTGGCGAGGCAACTCGTTCACCCATTCCCCAGATTTACATTTATCATGACACGTCGCTTGCATTAGACGAAGCCGAGTATGCCGAAAAGCATCGTCTTCTCTGGAATGCTAGTCTTGTGCCCTTGGTCTTTATCCTTACTTCCGGACAGGTGAAGATTCTCAATTGTCGCCAGGAACCCCAAATCGGCAAAACCGATAATGTCCCTGTTCTTACTCCATTTCACACGCTTGAAGATCTCGTAGCCGTCGACTGTTCTTTTGCTGCTCGCGAAATTTCCGCCGGAACTCTCTGGGAAGATTCAACATTCAAGAATGATTTTGTGCTGGAAAAAACAGCATACTACAAGCTTCTCAAGCATTTAAAATTATTCAGGCAGAAATTACTCAAACTGGAGATTCTTTCGGAACCAACCGTCAATCGCATTCTGGTGATGGCGATACTGATCAAGTACCTGAATGACCGTAAAGATGCAGCAGGGAACCGGGTGTTTGAAAAGGGTTTTATGCGTCGTTTTTCCCATGCGGACAACGACAACCTTGACTGTCTGTTTCGTGAAAAAGGTAGCTGTATCAACCTGTTTGAGCATCTGAGTAAAAGGTTTAACGGCGGAATTTTCGACTTAACTGATAATGAAAAACTGGAACTGATTAAAGCAGACCTGTCTCCGATTGCAGATTTCCTGAAAGGGGATCAGGAGCCGAGTGGGCAGGGACTTTTCTGGCCGCTCTATTCTTTCGAAGACTTGCCGGTAGAGTTGATCAGTAATATTTACGAAGAATTTCTTGCCGAGGATAACAAGGGCGTTGTTTACACTCCGCCCATGCTGGTTGATTTTCTTCTGGATCAGAGTTTGCCCCTTGATGCAAAAAGCCTTTCCTGGAAAATTCTTGATCCTGCGTGCGGTTCTGGAATTTTCCTGGTCGGAGCATTCAAACGCTTGATTCAGTGCTGGCGCATCGCCAACAACTGGCAGCAGCCCACATACAGTGATTTACAGGAACTCCTGAAAAACAATATTTTCGGTTTTGACCGGGAGAATGAAGCGGTGTTGGTCGCTGCATTCAGCCTGTGCGTTGCACTTTGTGATGAGCTGGAGCCGCTGGTTATCTGGAATAAGCTGAGATTTGATGACCTACGCGAATGCAACCTGCAAACCAAGGATTTTTTCGAAGTCGTTGAGTCGCGAAAGTTCGATAACCATTTTGATTTGATAATCGGCAATCCGCCATTCGAAAGTTCTTTGACTACTGATGCGGCGAAGAGGGTTGAAGCCTCAAATGCCAAGCATCGGCCGAAGCTCCCGGATACACAGCTTGCATTGCTCTTCCTTGAACAATCCTTCCGGCTTGCACGTGAGAATGCTACCGTTTGTCTGATACAACCTGCGGGGCCACTACTTTATAATGGGAACGCGCTGGGTTTTCGTGGTGATCTTTTTGAGCGCTTCGCCATCGATCAGGTCTTTGATTTTACTCCCTTGGAAGGTGTCCTTTTCTCAAAGGCCCAGGTAGCCGCCGCTGCGGTAATCGGGACTAATGTACCGGCAAGCAAAGAGAAGGTTCTGCACATGACTTTCCGCAGAACCAGAGCCATTAAAGAAAAGCTGTTGTTTGAGCTGGATGCATATGACTTTCACTGGATTACTCGAAAATCTATTCGCAAGAAACACTATGCCTGGAAGGTCAATCTCCTCGGTGGAGGAAGGCTGCATCGGATGCTGGAGCGCCTTTTAGATGAGTTCCCAACCTTGGGCGAGTATCTG
>DAOWJU010000082.1 GCA_030640215.1 Desulfuromonadales bacterium | reverse complement strand
AACTTGATATAGAGCATGACAGTGATGAACCGCTCGGCATCGGTTTGCCTCACCCTGAGCCAAAACGGTGTGGCAACAATTGTCTTTTCTGCTTTGTTCATCAATTGCCACGAGGAATGCGTAAGACCCTTTATGTCAAAGATGAAGATTATCGATTCTCCTACCTTTACGGCGCCTACGTCACTCTGACGAACTTGTCAGAGGAAGATTTGCAACGCATCCTCAAGAAACAATTGTCGCCGCTCTACGTCTCTGTCCATGCTACTGACAATGATCTGCGTCAGAAACTGCTTGGCAAAGCTACTCAGGATGTTATGCCGTTGTTGAGGAGGCTGGTAGAGGGTGGCATAGAAGTTCATACTCAGGTCGTTGTCTGCCCTGGCATCAATGATGGTGAACATCTGGCTCATACCTGCGAAGAGTTGGCCTCTTTAGCTCCTGGAATAAAATCGCTGGCCATTGTCCCCGTTGGTTTAACTGGCCATCGGCAACGTCTCCCGGAGTTGCGCGTTCACACCCAGCAGGAGGCGTTGGACCTTTGCGAATGGGTTGAGACACGACAGACAGAGCTTCTGGAGCAGTGCGGGACGCGCTTTGTCTTCGCTGCTGATGAGTTTTACCTCAGAGCGGGAAAAGATTTTCCGAGTTTGACTGCTTACGAAGATTTAGCGCAGCTTGAAAACGGCATCGGTCTGATCCCTCAGTTTCGCACGCATGCTGCAGAAGTTCTTGATGCAGCGGAACCCATCGCATTGCCTTCAATCAGTCTGGTCACAGGAGTTTCTGCTGCAACCGATATAAAGATCTTTGCCGAAAAAATAGCTGAAAAATGTGGTTTTGATCTACGCGTACATGTCGTTGAAAATCATTTTTTCAATGGCGCTGTTACTGTGGCCGGCCTCTTGACAGGCCAGGATCTGATTGAGCAATTGGCTGCTGATTCTCTTGGTGAAATACTCCTGGTGCCAGATGTCATGTTGCGTGACGGGGAAGAACTCTTCCTCGACGATATTCGTGTCAGCGATCTGGCAGAACGTCTTGGTGTTCAGGTAGAGGTGATTGCTGCTGATCCCTGGGGGGTGTGGGACATGCTTGATACTCTGGCCATAGAATTTGAAACAGTGGGCCATAGAATCTGAAATAGTGGGCCATAGAATCTGAAACAGTGGGCCGTTGAATTTGATACACGAAAAAAGGAGAAAATAGATGAGTGATGAACAAGTATCCTTGAGCCGCGCGGAACAGGCCCTGGAAAATGGCTCAGTAGAAGATGCGGTGCAAATTCTGAAGCGTCTGTTGCATGAACAGACCGACAACAATGAGGCAAAGGCCTTGTTAGGAGAGGCACTGGTTGAAATCGGTCAGCTTGAAGAAGCTGTCACAATTCTGGAAGATGTGGTCAGTCAGTTGCCAGACGATTTTGACCTGCAATACGATCTCGGTGATGTCTATTTCGAGCTTGATCGCCCTGATGATGCCTGCCGGATTTATGAGAATATCCTCTCAAGTGACTCAAACCAGACTGATGCTCGCGTCAGCCTTGGTCTGATTCGCTTTCACCAAGAGCGTCTGGAAGAAGCCGAGGCATGCTATCGTCAAGCATTGAAACAAGATCCTGAGTCTGCTTTTGCTCTGCTTTCTCTGGGTGATGTTTGTTTTGCGACAAAGCGTAGTGATGAAGCTTGTAAATGTTTTGAAAAAGCTCTGGAACTCGAGCCAGAAGATCCGCAGGGTCATTTCAACCTGGCAGAATATCACTATGACAGTGGTGATCTCAAAGCCGCAGAAAAGTATTGCCGTCGGGCTGTTACTCTCGATCCGGACTTCTCTTTTGCCTACCTGACTCTGGGTAATATTTGTCTTGATCAGGAGCAGGTTCAGGAATCAGTACAGTGTTTCAAAGAATTTATTAAGCGTGAAAAGAGTCCTGCGTCTCAGGAAATATGCGCCGAGGTTTCTGCTCTTATTGAAGGACTTCAGGGCGAATCTTAAAGTTTTACTTGAACTCAATGTGAGGGGTTATGGTTCGTGGATTGACGCTGCTACTCCTGTTTCAGTTTTGTGGCGAGTTTATCAGCCGGATGCTTGATCTGCCAATTCCCGGCAATGTCCTGGGCATGGGCTTGCTCTTGCTGGGACTGATGACAAACCTTGTCGACATCAAGTGGCTCGAAGAGGCTGCTGAGTTGTTGCTGGCAAATATGGCGCTCTTTTTTGTGCCCGCTGGTGTCGGTGTCATGGTTTACGGCGATCTGATTGCCGCTGAATGGTTGCCGATCAGCGTCGCCACGATTCTGAGTACCTTTGTGGTTATGGCTGTCACCGGCAAACTGGCCCAGAAGCTGGAAACACCGGAGCAGGACGATGTGGAGTGAACTGGTTGTAACACCTCTCTTCGGTGTCGCCCTGACACTTGTCGTCTACCTGCTCGCTCAGCATCTCTACCGACGGGTTGGCAGCGTCTGGGCTAACCCGGTTCTGGTCTCAATCGTCACCATAATCCTTCTCCTTAAGGGAAGCGGTGTCGAGTACCGTGATTATGCTCGCGGTGGAGATATCATCCTCTTCCTGCTTGGCCCATCGGTTGTTGCTTTGGCGGTTCCGCTCTATCAGCGTCGCGAGGAAATCTGGCAACGCAAACGACCGATCCTGATCGGTATCTTTGCCGGTTCTCTGGCCTCCATCTTTTCCGCCTGTGGTCTGGCCTGGATTCTGGGTGGCAGTCGAGAAATTATCCTTTCACTGGCACCGAAGTCGGTTACAACCCCAATTGCCATCAGCATTGTTGAAAAAATCGGAGGTGTGGCACCTTTAACGGCTGCAATTGTCGTGTTGACTGGTTGTCTCGGTGCGGTTTGTGGCCCGGAGTTCTGCCGACGTATCGGCGTGACTTCTCCTGTCGCAACAGGCTTGGCTGTGGGGACCGCAGCGCATGGTGTCGGTACGGCGAGGATGTTTGAAGTTGATCGACTCTCTGGAGCAGTAGCAGGACTTGCAATCGGTCTCAATGGTCTGATGACAACTTTTCTGCTCCCGATTTTGATGGCTTTCTCGGGCTTTTAAAAGCCCATGGAGATATTGGTCGTCGAACGCTGTAGATCACCTCTGTAATGACTCTGTTGAATTGACAGCCAGCCTGCAATGCATTTAACATGAGTATGTTAACTTTGAAAGGATCGCGTCAGATGCATTGCTACCAGATCTCTCCTCATGTTTACCTTGAATCCTTTGTTGAAGATGCCGTTCTGCTGATTGCTGACCAGGATTTTATGATCACAGTTAATCACGCCGGGGCACACCTCTTCAAGCAGGCTCAGGAAACTATTGGTAATGGTCCATTCAGCCGTGCTGATTGCGTAAAGTTTCTTTTGGATAACTACGAACTGACAACCCTTGAAGCTGAGAAGAAGATGCGTTCAATTATCGGCTTTGGTTTAATGTATGACGTGGTTGTTAAGCAATAATGAGGTTCTCTTTTCATGATCTCTGGAGCTGGTTTTGAATGATAAATTATTGAAAATTGATTTGAACACCCGATTAGCTGTTAATCCAACCCTTGTCCTCAGGGTTGAAGATGATGATTGTGGTCTGTTGTTCGACCCGGATAATGGCACTGTGCAGATGCTCAATGACACAGCCATCGAAATCTTGCAGAGGCTTGATGGCAAGAGAACTCTGCGCGAGATTCTTGACAGCCTGCAGCAAGTTTACACAGAGATCACTCCAGAGGCCGATCAGCAGATACTTCGATTGGTTAACCAGCTTGCCGAGATGGGAGCCGTCGGGGTTTGGGAGGAGGGTTGATGTCGGCAGGAATTATGCGCACTCCCCGATCTCTCGATCTTGAAATTACCAGTCGTTGTAACGCTTCTTGTCGTTACTGTTATTACCTTAATAATCCTGATGTTGATTATACTGATTTACCCACAGAACGCTGGCTGACACTCTTCGATGAGCTAGGCCGTTGTCAGGTGATGGAGGTCACTCTGCAGGGTGGGGAACCGCTGCTGCGTGAGGATTTTCTGACTCTGGTCGACGGGATTGTGGCCAATCGGATGCGCTTCTCCATTCTAACGAATGGCAGTCAATTGACCCCTGAGATTGCCATGCACCTCAAGACCACCGGTCGCTGCAACCAGATTCAGGTCTCGTTAGATGGATCAAAAGCGGCTATTCACGAAAGTCTGCGTGGTGCGGACACCTTTGCGCCAGCCCTGGCCGCGATAAAACTTCTGCAAGAGATTGATCTTCCAGTCACTGTACGGGTCACTGTTCATCCCGGCAATATTAGTGATCTACCAGCGCTTGCCCGGTTGCTTCTGGATGATATGGGTTTACCTTGTTTCAGCACCAACTCGACCTCTTCTTTGGGAACGTCTGAAAAGTACGGCTCCGAAGTTTTTCTGAATGCCGCTGACAGACTCAAGGCGATACATCTTCTGGCTGATCTCGATAGCCAGTATCCTGGTCGTATCCAGGCCAATGCCGGACCGTTGGCCGACTGGCGGCTGTTCAACGCCATGGAAGACGCTCGACAGAAAGGCCAGCCGATTCCCGGTCGGGGGTGCTTGGTCGGATGTGGCTGTATTTTTGATAAAATGGCTGTCCGTTCTGATGGGGTTTATGTGCCTTGTGTCATGCTGCCGCAGATGGTCCTTGGCGAGATGGGGCAGGATGCTCTGGCTGATGTCTGGGTTAACGCTGCAGAACTTAAATGTATGCGTGAACGAGTCAAAGTGCCCTTGGCTTCATTTGAAGAATGTCGTGACTGCCAATGGCAGAAAAGTTGTACCGGTAACTGCCCGGGGACAGCATTTACCTTGACTGGTGAAATCAACCGACCTTGCCCGGACAGCTGCCTGAAGAGTTTCGTGCAAGAACTTGCCGATCAGGGTTTGTCATTATGGAAATAAAAGCCCCCGCACTAACAACCTTTTATGTCTACCTGACCAGTGGTTGCAACTGCGCCTGCCAGCACTGCTGGTTTGTGCCGGAGCGTCAATCTATGCCTCTGGGAGACGATGCGTTGTTGCCGCTAGAAGTCCTGCGCCGTGCTATTGAGCAGGCGCTGCCGTTAGGACTGAACTCGATCAAGTGGACTGGTGGCGAGCCAACCCTGCATCCTCGTTTCAAAGATTTTCTCTCTCTACAGGAAGAGTTTGGTCTGGACGGTCTCGTTGAAACGAACGGGATGTTGGTTACGGAAGAATTGGCGGCCTTGATGGCAGAAACAGGCGTCAGTCGTGTTTCGGTTAGCCTGGATGGTGCCACATCGGCAACTCATGATCATATTCGTGGGGTCGAAGGCGGCTTTGAGCAAACGCTTAGCGGCATCAAGGCGCTGGTGACGGCCGGTTACGATCCGGAGCTGATTTTGACCTTGCAACAGAGCAATATCGTGGAATTGAGTGATTTCCTCGTTTTGGCCAGCACGCTCGGAGCAGGTTCCGTCAAACTGAACATTATGCAGCCGGTTCTGCGTGGGGCGACTCTGTTGGATGAGGGGGAGGGCTTATCTGTCCAGGCAATCCTCGAGTTATCAAGTCGGCTTCAGGGCGAATGGGCGGAAAATTTCGATATACATGTCCAGCTGGATGTGCCGATGGCATTTCGACCTCTCTCCAGCATGATCTCCGGAGAACATGCCGGTGCCTGCGGTATCTCTCATGTGCTTGGTATCTTGCCCCGTGGCGACTATGCGCTTTGCGGTGTTGGTCAACATGTGCCGGAGTTGGCAATGGGTGTGATTATGTCCTCTGATCTTGCTGATGTCTGGAAGGACCATCCGGTGCTAGAACAGTTGCGGGATGGTTTACCTGATAAATTACAGGGGGTTTGCAGTGATTGTCTGATGAAGTCAGCCTGTCTTGGTAGCTGCGTTGCTGCTAACTACCAATTGTCTGGTAATCTTCTGGCCCCTTATTGGTTCTGTCAACAAGCTGCTGACCTGGGGCTCTTCCCGGACGCGAGGCGTATGCCATCACAGGATAGAAAATTTGAGTAGCATGGCGAGCATTGCTTGGCAAAATTCTGGTTTTCTTTTATAGTTGGTGAAACTCTACGCTGAGGTGATAAATAAATGAAAAAACGTCTCTGGCAGGAACCTGTTGTCAAATCTATTGATCAATGTCAGCCCATTTTTGGTGAATGCAAGGTTGGTACGTCACCGACCACAGATCCGGGTGGCCCGATCCAGTGCAACTCTGGTACGGGGGCAACGACTTCGGGGGCCTGTACAAAAGGCAATGGGGCCAAAGTGACTTGCACTATAGGGAATGGTGTAAAATAGAAACACTCTATTAAATCATATAGCTTTTTTCGGTAATTCTACGAAAACAGACCAAGGCCAAGCTAGAAAATTCTCTGATTTACGTGAATCCTGTCGTCCGATAACCCGTCCCTGTAGCTCCCATACTGTTATCTTATCTCCTCCTGTTAGTTTCAACGTGCGGGCTACGCATGCACAATTTAACATCCTAAAAACTAACGTGCTTGATGCACGGATTACCCTTGCCAACTTACCGCCACGTGAAGAGCGATTTGGATCGATTCGCCCGGCATAGTGGTACAAAAATCCAGACACTCTTCCGACGAGCCCACCCCTCACTTTAATAGACCTCCCCAGACGATAGATGCTGACGACTTTGCCGAGAAGATGTTCCGATTGAATCGCTTCTCTGTCGACTACAGGCAATGCATCTCCTCGCGTTGTCAAAGAGCCTTGCATGCTCACAACCCGGTGGGCCGCGGTCTGCCCGTTGTCAACACGAAAGGCCACGCAGTCACCGCTGTGGATACTGTCTATAGCGACAGGCAAGATCTCCAAAAGATCGCCCTCCTGGAAGCAGGGCCACATGCTGCGACCGTGGTAACGAAACAGCGTCGTTTGCTCAGTCATGCCGCCTCCTCGACCAAGAGGGGCCAGATGTTACCGTGGCGCGGCAGGGATAATTGCCAGCCAGGCAGTTCGCGACTGAGCGCTGCAGCGGACCGGAAGAATGCTTCCTGTTGAATTGCTTCCGCTGTGATTGTGGCTGGATATTCACACATAGCCTGGTAGAGAGAAGGGACAACGGCTGATGATCTGAGCCGCTTCAGGGAAATCGAATCAGCTTTCTTGATCATGAGCAGGCTTTTGATACGGCAACACCTGTCAAGTGCAAGGTTTGGGTATTGCCACTCTTCTTTTGGTTTAATCATGTTGCCCCAGGCAGGCAGAGGGCTGGCGAACCATGCGCCAGAGCTATCTGTCCAGGTCAAGGCTGCATCGTCGCTGAGAACTTGCCAGTCCGGTGGAGCCGTACTCAGCGTTGTCGATTTGCCGCCGCTTGGTGGGGCCAGGAAGAGTACCCCGGAGTCTTCGTGACAGGCCAGTCCGCAATGCAGTAGACCACCACCGTGATTAACCATGTCGCTGATGATCAGACCCCAAGGTAAATGAAAACGGATAGGGCCGATGCTAGAGGATGCTGTGGTTGTCCAAAAAATGTGCCGGGAGCGCGAGTTTGTGCAAATAGTATTGATGTGGTTTCGTTGAATTTGCCAATCAGATTGGTCACCATCATCAGGCAGATACTTACTTAGCTCCACAGATAGTCGTCTCTCAGAGAGGTGGGCATTAACTGCCAGTTTGTCGTGCACCAGATGAATGATGCGGTCTGGTGTGCTGGTTTCGCTCGGGGGGGAGATGTGTCTGGCAATATTATCCAGAACCTGCTCACCCCAGCTATCGTGAGCGTGCAGATGATATTTGAGTGGTCCCAGATGAAGGGGCAGGGCCCGCATCGAGGCAATGTCAGCAAAGTCGGCATTCATAACAGAGCCATTATAGAGCAAATGGTTTGTTTACGGCAATCTTCCAAAACTTCTTCTTTAAAACGCATGCTTGCGTTCCCATGGCAGCAAAAGCATGGTAATAATTGATAAACCTTTGATTGCGTGAATCTAATGTCCAAAAATCCTATCAAAATTCGTTTAAAGGCGGCTGCAACACTGCATCGAGCCTGGCGACTTGTCTGGCTCGCGGCACCACGCTGGACTCTGGTCAACCTGTTGGTCATGCTGGTACAGGCTGTCCTGCCTTTGGTGGCGCTGGTTCTGCTTAAGCAGATTGTCGATTCTCTAAGCATTGCCATCGCGAACCCCGGAGAAGGCTCCTTTTTTCAAGTAGGGATATGGATTGGTCTTGCCGGACTGGTCGCTCTTTTGACGACAATTGTCAACTCTCTGGGGGGGTATGCTGCTGAGGCTCAGAGCCTGGCGGTGACCGACCATGTTGCTGATGTCATTCATGATCAGTCAATTGCTGTCGATCTAGGTTATTACGAAAACCCGTCATTTCATGACACACTACACTTGACACAGCAGGACGCACCGTCCCGACCCGCTCGCATTGTCAACGGTTTAAAACAGACCTTGCTGAGCAGCTTGATCCTTATTGGCATCGTCGGTCTACTCTTCACCTTTCATTGGCTGGTCGGTCTGGCTTTGCTTTTGGCAGCGCTGCCAGCAGGTATTGTTCGATTGATCTATGCTCGTCAACTGTTTGGCTTTGAACAGAGCAGAGCCCAGCTGGAACGGAAGGCCTGGTATTACCACTGGATGATGACCAGTGCTGAATATGCCCGGGATGTTCGCCTCTTTGGGATTGGCCCCTTGTTCGTTGACCGCTTCCGCGATTTACAGACGCAACTGCGCGAAGGGCGTCTCGATCTTAGTGGCCAACGTGCTCGGCGTGACATGTTAGCCCAAGGGGCAGCCGTCTTGGCACTTTATGCCACCCTTGTCGGAATGGCCTTCTACTCAGTACAGGGAGGGATGACCCTGGGTGTGATTGTTATGTACTTCCAGGGTTATCAGCGCGCACTGACCGCCCTGCAGAATATCCTGCAGGGGTTGGCCTGGCTCTATGAGGACAATCTCTTCCTGAAGCATTTTTACGCTTTTCTGGATCTTCCTTCACACGTTGAACAAAGTTCTGGCGAGAGCCAAGTTCCGGAGGCGGCGGAGGTGGGCCTGGTTTGTCAAAACCTTCATTTCACTTATCCGAGTCGAAAGCAGCCAGTCCTGAAAGGAATCAACTTCGAACTTCACCCCGGTGAAATCGTTGCTCTGGTTGGTGTTAATGGCGCTGGCAAAACGACTCTGGCTAAGTTGATCTGTCGCCTCTACGATCCGGAAGAAGGAATGGTGAGCTGGGAAGGTCAGGATCTGAAACACTTTACTGCTCAGGCATGGCGGCGGCAGGTGAGTGTTGTCTGCCAGGACTTTGCTCGATTCGATCTGAGTATTGCAGAGAATATTTGGCTGGGAGATATTGAGCGAGACTCTAATGACGATAAACTGCTTGCTGCTGCACGAATTGCCGGAGGTGAAGAGGTTATAAAACAGTTCCCAGATGGGCTGCAGACTGCTTTGGGTACGCAATATGAGAATGGTCAGGAGTTGAGTGTTGGGGAATGGCAGAGGATCGCTTTGAGCCGAGCATATTTTCGTCAGGCCAAGCTGTTGATTCTCGATGAACCGAGCAGCGCTCTGGATCCTTTGGCTGAAGCGGAGATGATCCGCTCCTTCCGCGAGGTGATCGGCAAGCGTAGTGCTCTGATCATCAGCCACCGTCTTTCAACGGTGCAGTTGGCAGATCGAATTT
>DAOWJU010000177.1 GCA_030640215.1 Desulfuromonadales bacterium | reverse complement strand
TAAACAAAGGCAAGTTCCACGCTACCTCTAAACTCATCCAGGGTTTTCCTGAGAACATCAGCCAATCCGAATGTTTTCTTTACAATGCCTCTAAGCTCCTCAAAGATTGGTGACTTGCGGTTGGCTTTGTAGTGCTTTTGGTTACCTATTTTTTCTATTGTTAACAGCCCCACCATTGAAAGTTTCTCTAGCTCGCGCTGTACCGAACCTATGCCCACTCCCGCATATCTGACAATTTCCTTAACATAGAAACTTTTGTCAGGATTGCCAAATAAAAGGGACAGCACCTGGCGCTGCGTTTTGGAGAAAAGCGCATCGCCCAAGCCAGAAGTATTTATCTTCATCGTTCCCATATTGGGAACTATAGTTCCTCAATTGGGAACTTGCAAGCAAAAAAAATGAAGGGCCACCGCATAGATCTATGCGGTGGCCCTCTTATCGTCCTGATCGCCAAACAGACTGATCACAACTCTATTTCGATCCAGAAGACTGTGCCTCATTCTCCTTCAGCGGCGAACCCCAGAAAGTCCCCAGAACTTTCTGGTCGCGCTCGCTGAGAATGGCGCCACGTTCGATCATAAGCTGCAGGAGCGCATCAAACTCAGCCTGGTCGCCGATCGCTTCATCAACCCGCGCTCGCGTATGACAGATTGTACAACGGGCCTCAATCGTGCCCTGGAATTCGTCATTACCCGGTAGCCGATGAACATCGTGAACAGCACCAGGCACAGCCGCCACCGAGACAGGGATCAGCAGCAATCCGACCAACAACAGGAGAACCCCGCCTGCTCTGTTATTCACGTACATAGGTATCAATATCCGTTTCGTGCACCATGCCCATGATGTGGGCGTACTCCGATTCAATAATCGCATAATGGGTTTCAGTTTCCTCGGCCATACGATCAAACACGGCCCGCACGGCAGGGTCAACAATATGAGAAGCTGTTAAACGCAGGCTCTTGAGCAGATCCTCTTCCTCTTGCAACGCCAGTTCCATAGCCTTGCGTTCATGAACATTTGCATCAAGGGATTTTTCCAACTGCTTAATCATGGCGTAGCTGGCTCTGGGCGGTTGAGCCATAAAATCTTCAAAGGAGCCAAGGTCACTGCCGGTGTAAACTTTGAAAAAGTGCCCGGCATGCTCACGTTCTTCTTTGGCAAGCTGCTCAAAGACCTTCTTGCCGCGTTCATTGTTGGTCAATGAAGCTGCCTTGAGATAAAAATCCATCACATCCTTTTCTGTTTGGATAGCAAGCTTGATCGCCTCGCGCATCTTCATTTCCTGGGGCATGGCACTCTCCTTTCCTCGCAGCATCGAAAATAGCTACTCATAAAAAACATCCACATGTGACTGACAAAAACAGCCATCTGCCCTTATCAAACCAAACGATTACACGGGTCCGGCAGCCTGTTCCGCCACCCACGCATCAATTTTATCGCCATCCGTATCGGTGAGATCCAGAAACCGTAGGCCCATACCAGGTTCATTGACTCCCTTTTTTTGATACGGTTGTTGCCAGACAACCTCACACCGGCAACGAACCTTGTGCCGGGGTTTTGTCGGCAGGGTCCATTCAATCAAGAAATCTGCACCCAGTTCACGCGGTTTTAACGTCGCGATGAACAACCCTCCGCGGCTGACATTCTTGGCATAACCAAAGAAAGTTTTATGGCCATCATCACAGGGAATTTTCTCTATGATCAACGGCGCTCGTATGGCACGACGTTTGTTTACCTGTTCCGCAGTATACTCGGGGCTTTCAGTCTCACTCATCGTTATCTCTTCTTCTCGTTAGCAGGTAGAACAGGGGCAATTTCATTACTATCAATGATAACACAGCTTTTTAGATTTTCGACATACTTCAGCTAGCATTCTTTCGGACAATCAATGAACTGGCTGCTAGAAGGATGTCGGACTCCATCAATCAGCCGCAGTTCTTCCAGCATTCCTGCCAGTGTCCGAGGGCAAGCGCGGTCATCCCAGGCGAAATATTCTTTGAGAGCGTCTTCGGACTCACTACGACAGAGCCCGGTATCACACAACATGTGAATCAGACGCATGGTCCTGAAGCCATCAAACCAGGAGTGAAAAGCATGTGACCGACGCACTATGTTTTGATGGTTCGACTGCAAGCGCGGCCAGACGGTTCGCCAACCAGCCTGTTCAAGATAATCGGCCAGAACCGGTGAGATCTTTTCCGCGTGCGCCAAAAGTATCTCTGCATCGCCAGAGATGTGCTGCGCTACAATACGCAACCAGTCAGCCAGCACCCGGAAAACTGTTGCAGGGTAAAAGAGCACGGCCTGCGCATCGCCATTGAGCAGGCGACCCATACTGCGCCCGGTACCAAAAGGGACCCGCGCCGAGACACGCGGCTCTGGAAAGACTGTCGTCCCGGACAACAGATCAACGCCATCGGTTTTTGCCAACTTCTGAAGAAAGTAAAAATCCTCTCCAGCCTTACGACAATTCATACCGCCGCAACGCACATAGGCTGAGGCCCGGCAAGCAATGGCACTGCCGACGGTATTGAACGCATAGGGGGAACCGGCCAGGCGCAGGCCGTAGACGTAGCTGCGCAGGTAAAGTTCGTAACGATCAATCGCAGCCTGCTGAACGGCATCTACTCCCGGCTGATGTCTATAAGGCAAGACCGCAGCGCCAAGAGTTGACTGGCGGAAATGAGTAACAATCGATTGCAGGTAATTTTCTTCCACCAGGGTATCGGCATCGAGACAGACCAACAGAGGATCTTCTGTCCAGTTCAGCCGCGACAGGGCGAGGTCCATACCGAGTTTACGAACAAAACCGACCCCCGCCTGTTTGGCCGGAATCTCAAGATCAGGGCTGGCGGCATCTACCCAAGCGAGACAAAGTTCTGATCGTTCAGCCAGGTCGGCCAATCTTGCCAGATCGAGACTATTCTGCAACTGATCCTCGGCTGAAGCAGCCTCACCGTGGTTGACGACAATGACCACCAGAAAACCAGCGATCAGTTGCGGGGGATTAGCGGCCAGGCTCTGCAAGGTTGCAAAGAGGCTGTCGCCTTCAGCCAGCGACGGGATCACCACGGCACCGACAAAGTCAGCGCGATCTTCTCCCGCAAGGGCCCATGGCCCCTTGGCGGCACTCTTGTCAAGATAGCGCTCTACTGCAGCAGGCAAAAGACTCATGCCTGAAGATCCTGACAGGCGGCAAGCAGTTCAGCGACTGGATCATCCTCACCATCGAGCCAATGGATGACAACGCCCTGCCGCTCCATGCGACGGAACCAGGTCTCCTGGCGCTTGGCAAACTGGTGGATGGCGCTGTTCAATTTCTGGAAGAGATCATTGCGGTTGAGCTGTCCCTGCAGATGCTGGGCGACAAAACGATATTCCAGGCCGTAATAGTCAAGAGTCTCCCAGGAGACGCCAGCCTCGTGCAAGCCCGCGACTTCTTCGATCATGCCGTGATCAAGACGTTCTCGTAATCTTTTGGTGATACGTTGCCGCAACAGTGGCCGCGGCCATTTCAGACCAAAGATCCGCGGAGTTAACTGCGGCAGAGTCAATGGACGTGTATCCGTCTGCTCTTCAGCTTCGGCTATTTCGATGGCCCTGATCAGCCGGAAGCGGTCATTAAGGTCGCTGGTATTATGCTGGTCCGGTCGCTGCGCCTGTAAACGTTTGCGAAGAGCATCGAGAGTAAAAGGCTCCAACTCCTGACGCAAAGCTCTATTTTCACTCACCGGCACCAGTTCATAGCCCCGCAGTATCGCATCGAGATAGAGGCCGGTCCCCCCGGCCAGAATCGGCAAACGGTTACGTTCACAAATTGCGCTGAATGTCTGGCTGAAGCTGTGGGCAAAATCAAAGAGGCTGAACTCGTAGCCGGGCTCAACCACATCGATGAGATGGTACGGAGTGGCCCCATACTCATCCAGATCCTTACCGCTGCCAATATCGAGGCCGCGATAGACTTGTCTGGAATCCGCCGAAATGATTTCACCGTCGAGATGATGAGCGGCCTGAACAGCCAGCTGGGTTTTGCCCGAAGCTGTTGGTCCGAGCACAACAAGGAGGTTCATATAAGCAACAGCTCCTGAAATTGGAGAGATGGGAGGAACTATTCAGTTTACGAAGAAAACCTCTGGACACGGATAAGAATCCGATTTACACGGATTGAACAAAAGCTAACGTCTTGATGTCTTGCTTCTAAATCCGTGTTCATCCGTGTAATCCGTGTCCTGTTTATCTTCAAAAAGCGGTAACCATTCAGCGTTCATGTTATAGCCGGATCAGCAAGTGATGACAACGCGTATTCCCGTCAAACTTCCCTCGCAGGACAAAATCTGCTATACAGTGGCAACTTCACAGTCCACCAAAGAGAGCAAGGACCAGAGAACATTCATGGCGAAACCTGCACAAAACACAAACCAGCCAGCGGACACGCCAACAATACTAGCCCGTCCAGACCACTCTATTTCCCGTAATCAAATCGACGAGAATACGCTCAAGGTGCTCTATCGACTCCATCGTCACGGTTATCTGGCTTATCTGGTTGGCGGCAGTGTCCGTGATCTGCTCTTAGGCAGAACACCCAAAGATTTTGATATCGGCACTGATGCAACTCCACAGCAGGTAAAAAAACTTTTTCGCAACTGTTTTCTGGTCGGTCGTCGATTTCGTCTGGCTCATGTAAGATTCGGCCGTGATCAGGTTATCGAGGTCGCCACTTTTCGCCGCCACCCTCATCCCGATGAGTTACCGGAGGATCCCGCTGAGCATAAGTTCTTTGTACAAAATCAGTTCGGCACACCTCGCGAGGACGCCTTCCGTCGCGACTTCACCATCAACGCTCTTTTCTACAACATCGCCGATTTTTCAATTATTGACCATGTCGGTGGGTTGAAAGATCTGGAAAACAGACAGCTGCGCGTGATCGGTGATCCCCAAATCCGCTTTGCCGAAGATCCGGTGCGCATGCTGCGTGCTCTGGAGTTCAGTGCCCGTCTCGGTTTTTCTCTCGACGCAGAAGTTCTTGAAGGAATTACCAAACAAGCACCACAGCTTGCCGGTGCCGCGCCAGCCAGAGTGCGAGAAAAGCTGATGCAGTTCTTCCGACTTGGCGTCGCTGCCGACGTCCTGCAACGGGCTCAGTCTTTAGATCTGCTTCAACCGATGATGGGTGGCTACCAAGCCGGAGACACGACCTTCAAGCTACTGGAAGAGCTCAATCTGTACTTCAAAAAAGCCGGAACAGTTGATGAATCAATGATTCTGGCCGCGCTCTTTGTCGACCGTTTCTGGCAGAAATGTCCGGTACATGCGTCACTGCCGATCGGCGAAGTGCTGCAATCCGCCGGGCACCTGCTGACTCCCTATTGCACGCATTTTCGTCTGGCTCATGGCCTGCGTCATCAAGCCAGGGAATTGCTGGTCGGCTGTTATCGCTTTGCCCGTGGCCCGGGCCATCGTGGCCAGAAACGCTTCCTGCACAATTCAGAAACATCGCGATCGCTTGAGATGTTCAGACTCTGGACTCAAGCCAGTGACGGCGATCCAGCACTGGTGGAGACCTGGCAGAAGATGCTGCACACACGCCACGAGCCATCAGACCAATCAGCCAGCCAACCGAGCCGTCGTACCCACCGCCGACCACGTAGACGCCGGAAAAAACCTGTCCAGGCTTAAGAAGCTATCGGACCAGGAATCTGTCGGATTTAACCAATGGTAGAAATGAGACGCGACCATGAACTGGCAAGTCTACATCATCCTCTGCACAGACGACTCCCTCTATACCGGCATTACCACCGACATTAAGCGACGTTTTGCCCAGCATGCCTCCGGGACAGGAGCCAGATATTTTCGCGGCCACTCGCCGCGCCGACTGGTCTACCTGGAGGGCAGCCACGACCGCAGCAGCGCCAGCCGTCGCGAAATAGAAATCAAGAGATTGCGCCCGGACGACAAACGGTTTCTGATTGCATCGTCCGGTAACCAGCTTGGTGATCTCGTCGTTCAGTAATTGAGCATTCCCTTCAATTTGTCGCTGACTTTCTCCGTTTCTGCCTCCAACCGCTTATTAACTTCACCTTCAAGTTGCGCCTTGTACTGATCAATACCCTTCTTTTTGACCTCGGCCAGAGCTCGGTCAGTCAGAACATTAAGCACCTGTTCGGCAATTTGCGTTGGCGTGGCGCCATTTTTACCACCGAGGTTATTCATCTCGATCTTCGGCAGCTTCAGTTCATAGTCTTTACCCAATGGCACCACACTGGCGTGGAT